>JBGPHB010000691.1:0-3732 GCA_041484155.1 Bryobacteraceae bacterium | reverse complement strand
CGGACTGTTGCCCGGATGCGGCGGACGTCCGCGGCAATACCAACTATGTCGCCGTGCGCCACAAGGATGGTTCCATCTCGAGGTACGCCTACTTCAGCGCGAGCGGAATTACCGGGCAGCACTGGCTCCGTAAATTGGCGGACGCGCTGGCGCCTCGCGCCTCCCAGTGGTTCTTCCCCAGCGCCTCGGTCAAGCCCTCGGAAGACTCCAACCCGATTCACGCGCGCGCCGGTCACGTGCTCGGTCCTACGGCGTGCCCTCCTCCCAAGGGAACCACGGAACCCGTCAGTCCATGTCCGGAGGTGTTTTGGGGAGGGGGGGTAGCTGTGGCGGTCGTGGCTCTCGCGTTAGTGTTCGGCGCGGGTCTTGGCCCTTGGAATGGCGAACCCCCGCCAGAAATGTACACCACGGCGAAGGGAGGCTGGTTTGAAAAACTTTGGACCACATCGGACTCCAACTACAGCTACGGTTGGCCCGGGGTCCGGGCTGCGGAGCAAGCCGAGCTCGCGCATGCCGCAGCCCCAGCGGGCGAGCCGGAGATCAAGAAGCTCGCGGCGTGCGTGGACCATCCCTATAAATTCGACCGCAAATTCTGCGAGTGCCTCACCTTTGGTCCGGTCCAGCAGTATGCCAATACGTTTTCGGATCTTCTCTTCGTCGCATTAGGGCTCTTCGGCATTCTCTGGCCGTTCTCCCAAACCGGACCCGACCGCAAGCCCTACGCAAATCGCATGACTTCCGAGATCGGCTACACGCTGACCTACGGCATTGTCTGCATCTTCATGGGCCCGGGCAGCATGCTGATGCACATTTCCATGACTGCGTCCGGGGGCTTGGGCGACGGCATGTCGATGTACATGTTCGGCGGATTTCTGCTGGCCTATAACATCGTCCGCCTGGCCAACATCAAGAGCATCGGGTGGTTTACTTTGATGTTCACGCTGATCGTGATTATCTGCCTGGCGGTCAATATATACCTGATGCAGGATATCAAGACAGCGGACCAGACCACCCTGATCATGGCCTTCCTGGTGGGTCCGGCGGTGATTCTGCTACTGGTGGCGTCGTTCATTTACGAGCACGATGGCACGGGCTGGGCATGGTTCGGTGGTTCGATTCTGTCCTTTATTATGGCGTTCACGATTTGGGGCCTGTCCTACACCGGCAAGCCCCTCTGCAACGAGGACTGGGTGGTTTTCTCGCCAACGTCGCACATTCTTCAGGGCCACGCGTTCTGGCACATGTTCTCTGCCATGGGAGTTTTTTGTCTCTACAAATTTCTTCAGCGAGAAGAAGGCAACGCAACCTGTCTCTCCATGCCTCGTCTGCATTTCACGGTTTCCGAGGCCCCGCAGCCCGGCCCTACGGTCGATGAGCCTGCGCCCCAGCTCCGGCCGGGCGAACTTCCGGCCGAGATCAAATTCAAGCCCGTCAAGTTCACCGACTCGAGCCTGTCCGCCGACGAAGCCCGGCCCTGGAGCATGCGGAAATACAAGTCCGACAACCAGAGCCTTCGTCTGCCGCCGCTCACCCGCGATCTGGCTCCTTTCAATCCCTCGAGCGGCGAGCACGCGCCACCCGATCCATTCGAGGGACCGGGAGACTTCCCCGCCCCAGGAGAGGCACCGGGCGGACAACCGCCTCCCGGCACGCCGGGCGCGCCGGGAACACCACCGAGCTTACCTCCGGGTTTTCCACCGTCCGGAGCGCCGCCAGGCTCTCCGCCGCAAATGCCACCCGCTGTCCCGGTGTGACGTGATGAGCGCGTCAAATGGCGCACCGCCGCACGCCGTCCGGAAACCGCCTCATCATTGTCGGGTCTTCCCGACGTGGCGCTCGCGGCAGTTTGTCCAGCCCAGCGGGCAGGATAAACTACAACTGATGCAACTCTGGCTACTGCGTTGCGCCTTGCTGGCATTTTTCGGCTTGCTGCTCGCATTCTCTCAAACAGAGCTTTCGAATCCATCGGGCGTGGCCGCCCAGAAGCGCTGGTACAAGGGCAATCTGCATACCCATACCCTGAACAGCGATGGCGACTCGACGCCGCACGATGTAGCGACCTGGTATCGCGAGCACGGCTACCAATTTCTGGTATTGTCCGATCACAACTATCTCACCGATGTCACGGGCCTGAATTCGATTCATGGCGCCCGCGAGCAATTCTTGCTGGTGACGGGCGAAGAAGTGACCGACGGAATTGGTCAGAAGCCCATCCATGTCAACGCCTACAGTCCGTCGCGGCTCGTGGATCCGCAGCACGGAAACAGCGTAGCCGCTACCATTCAAAACAATGTAGACGAGATACGCCGAGCCGATGGTATTCCTTCGCTGAACCATCCCAACTTTGGTTGGGCCGTTACCGCGCAAGACCTGCTGGCCGTGAAGAGCTTGGGTCTATTCGAGGTCTACAACGGACATCCGATGGTGAACAATGAGGGCGGCGGCGGATTCCAGTCGCTGGACGAAATGTGGGACATGGTGCTTACGGCCGGCCAGAAGCTTTATGGAATCGCGGTCGATGACGCCCATTCGTTCAAGAAGTTTGGCAAGGAATTCTCCAATCCGGGTCACGGGTGGATTCAGGTCCACGCGAGTGCGTTGACCAGCGACGCCATCGTCAAGGCGCTGCAGCAGGGGGAATTCTACGCGAGCACGGGCGTAAGAATCGAAGAAATACGCACCACGGAATCTGAATATCGGATCGACATTGCGTCCGCCGACTGGGAGAAGTGCACGACCTACTTCATCGGCGCCGAGGGCAAGGTGTTGTCGAAGACAGTCGATCGGGCCGCCATATACCGTTACACCGGATCCGAACAGTACGTCCGTGCACGGGTGGAGTCGTCAAGCGGAGCCAAAGCTTGGACACAACCGGTCTTCCGAAGCCGCTAGGTCTACGACCGATTGAAACGACTTGCTGTCGAAGTTCCAATTGATTCCGGTGCGGGCGCCATTCATGCGGCGATGCAAGGCTCGAGCGAAGCATGCAGTCGAGCAACGGGACGGGTGGGCCGACGAAATCTCCGCTGAGCCATACTGCGCGTTGTAACAAGCGTAGCCGATACCAAACGTCCCGCCGCCACGTCTTTAGAATCTCGGCAGCAACCTCCACGTCATGCGACTCGCCCGTAGCGTCGTTCTGTTGGGTTTTGTCCTCTCCGTCTCACCCTGCCGCGCCGCGGAGCCGCTTCTGTCCTACTCGCGCCTCATTGGTCCAGGCACAATCTACGCCGTGGCAACCGACCCCGCCGGCAACGTCTATTTGACCGGTTCGACCGAGTCTGCCGCCTTCCCCGTGACGCCTGGCGTTGTGCAGCCGAGATTCGGCGGCGGAACCTGCATTTCCTACAATGACGGCCCACTCCACCCCGATAGTTTGCCGTGCGATGACGCGTTCGTGGTGAAACTCGACGCCAAGGGCAACCTGATTTTCGCCACGTACCTTGGAGGAACCGGCTCGGATTTCGGCACGGCTATCGCCGTCGACGCAACCGGCAACATTTACGTTGCCGGCAACACCCAACACCAGAACGCGGCGCCGAACAATTTTCCGACGACCCCGGGAGCCGCGTTCCGCGACCAGACTCCGTTGCGGGCCGATGGATTTGTCGCCAAGCTCAACCCTTCCGGAACCGCCCTGATGTACTCGACCATCATTCCGGGAGCGGGGGGCCAGGCGGGCCTCGCCGTGGACCGCGACGGCAACGCGTATTTCAGCGGCAGCGCGCTCGG
>JBGPHB010000690.1:0-3734 GCA_041484155.1 Bryobacteraceae bacterium | reverse complement strand
ATCTGCACCAACGAGCACCATCAGAACGCCTACGGCTTCATGCCCAGCCCTAACATGATGGGGTCAGTGCTGGCCCGTGCAACCAACGGTCTGGACTGCGCCATTGTCCAGATGGGCGCAAGCCTGCCCGGTACACAGCCCCCCATCCGGATCGCCGAGGAGTACGCCATGCTGGACTCGATCAGCGGCGGGCGTCTGGTGGCCGGCATGCCCCTAGGCACTCCCATGGACATCAATATCTGTTACGGAATTACTCCCATCGAGCAGCGTGACCGGTACCGCGAGGCGCACGACCTGATCATCAAGTCCTGGACGTCGAAAGAGGTCTTTGCCTGGAATGGGAAGTACTTCCAGTTGCCGATGGTCAATGTCTGGCCGCGGCCAATCCAGCAGCCGCACCCGCCTATCTGGATCCCTGGAACCGGCAGCACCAGCACGTTCTATTACGCCGCCGAGAATGACCACTGTTACTGTTTCTTGAGCTATTTCGGCTACAAGAGCGTCTCGCGCGTTGTGCGGGACAAGTATTGGGAGGTGTGCCAGGAGCGGGGCCGGGACACGAATCCTTACCGCATGGGGTTCCTGCAATTGGTGGGCGTATCGGAGACCGACGCGCAGGCCGAAAAGGACTACGCCAAGCACGTCGAGTACTTCTATCACAAGATGTTGCACCTGCCTCCGGAGTGGCTGGGCATCCCGGGCCACCAGGATTACCGCAGCCTGTCCAATTCGGTGCGCAACCCCGCGGCGGCGAATAATTTCGCGTCGCTCAAGCAGAAACGCTACAAGGATTTTCTCGAAGACCGGTTCGTCGTCTGCGGCAGCCCTGCCACGGTGCGCGACCAGCTCAAGGACCTGTGCGAGACGCTGCGCGTGGGCAACCTGATGGTGTTGCTGCACATGGGGTCGATGCCGCACGAGTTGACCATGAAGAACATCCAGCTTTTCTTCAGCGAAGTCGCCCCGGCGCTGCGGCCCATGTGGGACGGCGAGTGGGAGAACTCGTGGTGGCCAGCGGGGTTGCGCAAGAAACAGGGGGTGGCGGCATGAACACCGTTACCGATCGGCGTCTGAACGTCTGGCAGAACAAGATCAAGCCCAATATCAAAGTCGCCGGGAGCGGGTCTCCGGTGGTCTTTTTGCACGGAGCCGGAGGATTGATGTGGGATGAGTTTCTGGAAACGCTGGCCGCACGCCATACCGTGTATGCTCCGGAGCATCCCGGCACCACCGAGGGTGATCCGGACGCGATTGCTCACCTGGATAATTTGTGGGACCTGGTTCTGTACTACTACGAGGTTTTCGATGCGCTCGGACTGCGCTCGGTACCCGTGATCGGACATTCGTTTGGAGCAATGATGGGCGCTGAACTGGCCGCGTGCAATCCCGAGCGTGTGAGCAAACTGGTCTTGATTTGTCCCATCGGCCTGTGGCGCGATGACACTCCGATCCCCAACTGGATGATCATCTCACCAGCCAGTGACATGCCGAAGTACCTATTGCACGACCCGGAGGGTCCGCTCGCGCGGGCTATGTTCGGGGTGCCGGACGCCGAGATGCAAATTCGCACGATCTGGTCGATGGCATGCACTGGCAAGTTCGTTTGGCCGATTCCGGATAAGGGACTGAAGAAGCGCATTCACCGCATTCAGGCGCAAACCCTTGTGATCTGGGGGAAACAAGACCGCTTGGTTCCGCCGGCTTATGCCGAGGAGTTCGCCAGCCGGATTCCGGGCGCGAGGGTTGAGATGATCGACCAGGCAGGTCACCTGCCAACGGTTGAACATCCGGCTCGTGTCGCGGGGTTGGTGGAAGATTTTCTGGGCAGTCTGCCGGCCTAGTATCCATCTTGGGGTCTGAACGCACCGCCTGTGAGGCGGTCGGTTTCCGTGGCGCACGTTCTCAGCGTGCCATGTCCGCACTCTTGCGGACACGCTTTGGGATGGCTCAGAATCACGCGCCCCCACGAGTGGGGACGTGGCACGCAAAGTGCGTGCGCCACGAACTTGAACCTACTGGCTTTACGCCGCTTTCGCGGGGGCCAGGGTCAGCCCGGGCAGCATCTCGGCGAGCACGTCCTCCACACGATCGACGAAGATGAACTCCATCTCTCTTCGCACTTCGTCCGGCAGGTCGCGCAGGTCCTTCTGATTTGCTCGCGGCAGGATCACGCGCTTTAGTCCCGCGCGCCGCGCGGCCAGAACTTTCTCCTTGATTCCGCCAATGGGAAGCACCAGGCCGGTGAGGGTAACTTCACCGGTCATCGCGGTGTCCTTGCGCGCGGGTTTGTTCGAGTACACCGACGCCAGCGCCGTGGTCATCGTAACGCCAGCCGACGGACCGTCCTTGGGAATCGCTCCCGCCGGCACGTGGACATGGACGCCCGCATTGAGGAACAGCGCCGGATCGATGCCCAGCTCCGCCGCGTGGCTCCAGACAAAGCTGCGAGCGGTCTTAGCCGACTCCTGCATTACTTCGCCAAGCTGGCCGGTGATGGTGAGGTCCTTACCGTTGGGCAGCAGCGTGGCTTCGATGTACAGCACATCGCCGCCGGTTTCGGTCCAAGCCAAGCCCGTGGCGACGCCCGGAGGCATCTCCTTGCGGGCCTGCTCTGGCAGAATCGGCTCCGGCCCGAGCATTTCGGCCAGATCCTCCGATTGGACGATGACGCTCTCGGTTTGCCCCTCGGCGAATTTCAGCGCGACCTTGCGGATCACGCGGCCCAGGGTTTGTTCCAGCTTTCGCACGCCCGCTTCCCGGGTGTAGCTGCTGATGATCTTCTTCAGCGCCGGCTCGGTGATTTCGCACTTTTCCGTGGTCAGTCCGGCCTGAGTCAACTGGCGCGGCAACAGATACCGCAGTGCGATCTGGGCCTTTTCTTCCTCGCTGTAGCCCGACAGCCGCAGGATCTCCATACGATCGAGCAGCGGCGCCGGAATCGTTTCCAGCGAGTTCGCCGTGGTGATGAACAGCACTTTCGAAAGATCGAAGGGCAAGTCGAGATAGTTATCGCGGAACGTCTTGTTCTGTTCCGGATCCAGTACCTCGAGCAGGGCTGATGCCGGATCGCCTCGGAAATCGCGACCCAGCTTGTCCACTTCGTCGAGCATCAGAACGGGGTTCGACGCTCCCGCGCGCCGCATCGCCTGGATGAGCCGGCCAGGAAGGGCGCCGATATAGGTCCGGCGGTGGCCCCGCAGCTCGGCTTCGTCGTGCAGACCGCCCAGGCTCATGCGCTCGAACTTGCGCCCCAGCGCGCGCGCAATGGACTGGCCCAGCGAAGTCTTGCCCACGCCAGGCGCGCCGACAAAGCACAGGATAGGCGCTTTCGCCTCCGGATTGAGCTTCAGCACCGCCAGTTGTTCTAAGATGCGCTCCTTCACCTTCGCAATGCCGAAGTGATCTTCGTCCAGCACCTGCCGCGCGCGCGCGATTTCCAGATTGTCGTCGGTGCGCTTGTTCCACGGCAGCTCGATCACGTAATCCAGCCAGGTGCGGATGATGTTGTATTCAGGCTGCGCCGCATTCATCTGTTCCAGGCGGCCCAGTTCGCGCTCGGCCTCTTTCCTGACATCCTCGGGCAAGTCGACCTTGGCCAGCTTCTCACGCAGGCCGGCGGCTTCGGTTTGTTCCGGATTTTTTTCGCCCAGTTCCTGTTCGATGGCGCGCTTCTGCTGGCGCAGGATGTACTCACGTTGTTCGCGGGATATTTCGCCGCGCGCGTCCTCGGTGAT
>JBGPHB010000689.1:0-3738 GCA_041484155.1 Bryobacteraceae bacterium | reverse complement strand
CATGGAGAATATCCGCGCTGTAGTACCTGTTTCCGCAGCGATCGCAGACGCCGATGACCACATCTTCCAAGATGATGAATCCGTTCTTGAGCTTGAAGGATTCCCGCTCCACTGGTCGGGGCCTGACGGTGCCTTCGCAATATTCACATCGGTAGCCGTACGTGTTCATAGTTCCTCGGATCAATTGACTCTGTAAACTGTGACGATCAGATACCGTTCGCCATCGAGAAATCGCCCCATCACTCCAACCAAGGTCGCGCCGTCCGTAGCGGTCCCTTCGAGTATGTATTTGTGCCCTCTTGGATCGTTTCTCTGGATCTTCACCACACGGCCATCCAAAACAGCATGCTCAACGTCAACGATGTCCAGATCGTCCTCAGCCATTTCTTCAGTCGCACGGGCGGTCATGTCATACTGCCGAAGCCTGATCCTTTCCCTGATCCGCTCGATCCATGATCGCCGCATTCGCTTGGTCTACCAGCAAACTCCAGGATAGACGACCGCGTCAAGGACATTTGGGTTCAAGCGGGAATCACAACGTAACCAGCGACAGTTGTAGGTTCAGGAATGGGGTCGCCGTCGTCGCGTATTCCCTTCAGATGCATCTCGACGGCACCATTCATCAACTCGGTCGTTCCTTCAAGTATGGTGCCTGCCGCAACACAGCCGGGGAGGTCGGGAATATGAGCACTCTAGCCCGTGCTGGTCTTTTCCTAGATAACAGCGTACTTCATGGTTTCAAACCCGCCTGTTCCATGATATTCCGCAGCGATGTGCCACCTCTTCCAAATCCATCACCGTGAGGGCGTCTTTCGAATTGGTCAGCTTGAACGGTTCCTGCGCACAGGCCTCCGCGAAAAAATGGGCTTCCCGCGAGAAGGCGCAAGCAGCGGCGGCGGTCAGCGGTTGAGGTTGTCATGGCAGCTTACTCGGGTGCGCTACCTGGATTTACGCTCGGTCCGACCAACCCAATAGTTTGGCCGGCGGCTGTGATGCGCCACGGCGAGGATGAGTAAAGCGTGTTTCTCGATCGTGTACACAAGCGAGTAACGAAACTTCCTGAGTACCCGCTTGTGGATACCCGGCGAAATCAGGGGAGCCGATTCCGGAAACTGAGCGATCAGATCCTGGGCCCTCCGAACCTCTGTGAAAAAACGCCGCCCAAGCCCGGCGGCCCGAAGCTCGAGATAGCTGATCTCGTTCAGCAACTCTTCCTCGGCGGCTTCATGTATTGGACGGGTGTCAACGAAATAGCTTTTCCGCCTTCTTCACTACTTCATCTGCCGGGATTGCCTTGGCGCGGCCTGCGCGGTATTCGACTAGTCGGCTTTGCGTCTCTTGGACCCAAAGGCGTTCCGTCTCCTCTTCGCTGAGCTCATCCAGGCTAGCGAGAAGCCTCTGCGCGAGCGCGGCACGATTATCAATGTCCAGTCTTAGGGCCTTTTCGAAAATCTCCGCTGGATCGGGCATTTGGGCCTCCAGGGCCATTGTACCTAGCTCCCCGCTGGTACTTATGGGTGGGCGCCACGGAGGTGGCCGCGGCTCATCGGCGCTACTTGCCGTCTGCTGAACGTTTCGAGCTCCCACCTTGCTACCGAGACCCCTCGCTCCCCCGCTAGTCGCTTGATATCTTCAATAACCTTTGCGTATTCTGCTTTCTATACGATTTCCGTTCAGTTGAGGTTGCCTTTGAATCGTGTTTTGTCGATCACGATTCGATCCACGGGACAGTGGGGAGGCTCCGCGATTTCACCCAGACACCAGTAGTACTTGAGGGCGAGGTTGAGGAGCTTCTGAGCGATTCCGTATTTGTAACCAAGTTGTCCCAGAACATTGGAGCCGAGATCGTTCGAATAGGCGATAAGTTCCTCAATGCACTTGTAGTGCTGATCCTTAGCGATTTCGTTCGCCCTGTATCTCGGTATGATCTCGGATGAGAGGTACGTAACGACCCTTCCTCGAAAAAGTCGGACCTGTTCCGATTTACGCTCTTTGCCGTCCCGGTATAGTTCGGCTCGCTGGACGGAGGCGTTCCAAGCGAGTATCCAGAGTTCGGTCAGGATGTAGTGCAGCTTCGGATCCATATTACCCGTCACGGTTCCGGCGGCCGGTTCGGCCCAACCTCGGATGTAACGATCGGCTTCGGCACCGGCGGGCCATTCAGTGGATTCAGCCGGCCGCCGAGCTTGAAGCTCCAGACCAGGTCGCCCCTCGCCTCCTTGTAACCGTCACGGCTGCCGCCGGCGGCGATGGCGACATACTGCTCACCGCCGATTTCGTATGTCGCGGCGGGCGCGTCGGCTCCGAAGCCGGTCTGGAAGCGCCACAATTCCTCGCCAGTCCTGGAATCGAAGGCGCGGAAAAATCCGTCCGTGCCGCCGTGGAACAGCAGGCCGCCCGCGGTGGCGAGCACGCCGCTCCCGTACCCAGCCAGGTACGGGACCTCTTTCTGCCACACCTGTTTGTTGGTTCGCGAATCGAGCGCGGTGACCAAACCGTACTCGCGCGTTCCGGCGACCGAAACCCGGCCGGTGGGACTGAATTTGCGAGTGGAGACGCCCGTCGTGAAGAACAGATAGCCGAAGCGCGGATCGTAGGCGCCCGGAGCCCAATCGCCGGATGCCGATGGTTGCGCGATCTTGGTGTCGGTCCATACCGGCGTGAACATGCAGCCGCGCTCGTAGCCTTTCACCGGTTCGGCGCACTGCGGCGCGGTCGGATCCCCAACCGGAACGGGTTGCGTCGCCGCGGTTTTCTGCCGTGGCTCCTGGGACGGGCTTCTCTTCGATCGCGATGAGCGGCTTGCCAGTCTCGCGATCGAGGATGTAGGCCCAGCCTTGCTTCGAGTGCGCGGCCAGCGCCTTTCGCGACTGGCCGTTGTAGACCTGGTCGAACAAGATCACCGGGGTCGGCATGTCGAAGTCCCACAGGTCGTGATGGACGGCCTGGTAGTGCCAGCGATACTTGCCCGTCATGGCGTCTAGCGCCACGATCGAAGAGGTAAAGAGGTTGTCGCCGCCTCGGGTCGATCCGTTGTAGTCGGGCCACGGGTTGCCGGTGTTCACGTAGACCAAGCCAAGATCCGGATCGAGCGCGGGCTGCACCCACATCGCGCCGCCGCCGGTCTTCCAGGAATCGCCTTCCCATGTCTCGTGCCCGAATTCGCCCGGACCTGGCACCGCCCACCAGCGCCAGACTTCCTTCCCGGTCTTGGCGTCATGCGCCGTCAGACGCCCGCGCAAACCGCCGTCGCCACCCGAGATGCTCATGTACACCAGACCCTTGTAGTACAGCGGCGGGATCGCCACATACTGGCGCAATTCCTTCGGAACGTCCTGCCCCAGTTCCACTTTCCACAGCGTCTTGCCGGTCTTCTGGTCCAGCGCGAACAGGCGCGTAAGCGGCTCGGCCCGGCCTTCTTTCGGCGCGGGTTGGCGGATGTCGGACTCGACGCCGAAAACCATCCCTTCGCCCAAAGCCACACCCCGCTTGGCCTTGTTGTCGCCCGTCTTGGGATCCGTGGGCGTCCGGTATTCCCACATCAGGTTTCCGGTCTTGGCATTCAGTGCGAAGATTTCCTGTTCGCCCGTGGTGATGTACATCACGCCGTCTTTGACCACGGGCGTACCCTGTTGCGAAAACCCCGCACCGAAACCGGACTGCAAGCGAGCCATCCCGGCGCCCATCCGCGTTTTCACATTCGATGGGTTAATTCGCGCGAGCGTCGAATACCGCGTG
>JBGPHB010000688.1:0-3744 GCA_041484155.1 Bryobacteraceae bacterium | reverse complement strand
GTGCGCGGTCGACGAGCTACTTCTGGCGCTGGATCATTCCGCCGGCGCGCCTTTCACTCGCACCTTGGCCGGCCTGTACGACTATGTTCTTCAACAGATCATCCAAGGCCACGCCCGGAAGTCCGAACAGGCTTTCCGGGAGGCGCTTTCGATTCTCACAACCTTATCGGAAGCGTGGGCTGAGGTCAAAGCGAACGTAACCGCGGAGACGCCGCCGGCCGCCGGCCTATCGCCGGAGGTTCCGGGAGAAGAGGCGGGTGTGAAGGAGCCAAATGACCCGGGCGCAGCGTACCGGGATCCTTCGGTCCCGGCCCTTTCCCGGGACTGGAGCTGTTAGCCCGGCAGACGAAACCGTCTGCCCCACTTTGCCCCTCAATGTTTTGCGAAGGCGTGGGGCAGGCGGTTTCGCCTGCCGGATGCCCTACACTGAAGGGCATGAAGGCCGTAGCCGAGTGGCTCGCCCGAAATGCCTTGAGCGGCAAGCCGAGCGACGAGCAGGCGCGGCTGCGGGCGGCCGCGGCAAAGGCGTTAGGCTCGACCAAGGGCGGTAAAAAACGGCGGGCGGAAGGCGCGCGCTCCGCGGTCAGGGACCGGCTGCGCAAGCGCCGTGCCCGCTGAAGTATCCGCTGCGGGTCACGAAACAACCATGTTCCGACGTGGCGCACGCACCGTCGTGCCACGTCCGGCCGAGATCGGTTTTCGTTTACCCTGGAAGCTACGTGCTGGCCGCTCTCTTATTGGCACTCCTCCCGGCGTCGCTCCAGGCTCAGCAACCCTTCTACACGGACGATGCCGCGGTTACGGAATCCGGCACGTGGCACTTCGAGTTCTTCGACGAATTTGACGCCCTCCAACATCCTCAATACCCCAACCTCCGGCAGAACACGGCGAATTACAAACTGAACTTCGGTCTCCCGTACAATCTGGAGATCGATCTGGATGCTCCGTATCTCGCGATCTTTCGCGCTCTGGGAAACACGCCCCAGACCTCCACTGGCCTGGGCGATACTAACCTTGGAATGAAGTGGAACTTCCATAAGGAATCGGACGCCTCCCGCCTTCCGGCGCTGAGTGCCAGCTTCTATGTCGAGTTTCCAACCGGAGACACCCGCCAAGAGCTTGGTTCGGGACTGATCGACTACTGGCTCAACTTCATCGGGCAAAGGCATCTCTCGGAAAAGACCCGGCTCACCGGGAATGCCGGAATCTTGTTCGCCGGCAACACCAGTACCGGGTTAGTGGGAATTCGCACGACACGCGGCCACGTTTACACGGGAGGCGTCTCGATCCTCCGTGAGGTGAGTTCCAAAGTGACGCTCGGCGGCGAGATATACGGCGGCATTACGAGCCAGTTCGAGCTGGCTCGGAGCCAGTTCCAGGTGCTGGTTGGAGGAAAATATGCGATCCGGAATGGCCTGAGTTTTGATTTCGGCGTGCTCGGCGGCAAGTATGTCGCCAGCCCGCGGATCGGCGGGCAGATTGGATTGTCCGTCGATTTTCCAGCGTCTTCACAATACTAGAGTGATTTAAGAAACGAGGCGACCCATGGCGTGTGACCCAGAAATACTGAAGCAGGTGCCGCTCTTTGCTTTGCTGGACCAAGAGGAACTGGCGGTCCTGGCGGGACAAGTGGAACTCAAGAGATTTGTCGCGCGCGAGCGCATCTATAAGATCGGCGATTTGGGAGGAAAAGCCTACGTCATGGTCTCCGGGCAAGTCCGGGTGACCACCGTGGACGAAGATCAGCAGGAAGTGGTGGTTGATGAGCCGGCACATGGCGAGTTCTTCGGCTTCGCCTCCATGCTGGATCAGACGCCTCATCAAACCGGCGCGACCGCAATGGAAGAAACCGCCTGCCTCGAAGTCGAGCGGGATGATATCACGGTTCTGCTGCAACGCAAACCGATGGCGGGCATGGACATGATGACCGTGCTGGGCCGCCAGTTCCACGCCGCCCAGCAACTGGTGCGTATTCGCGCCGCCCACAACCCCAACGAGATGATCGAGGAGCAAGCCACCCGCGGCGAGCGTATCGCCGACTCGGTCGCCCGCTTTGGCGGGTCGTGGGCTTTCATTATCACGTTCGGCGTGATCCTGGTCGTCTACTCGGGCATCAATGTGGTCCTGGGCAAGTCGGCTTGGGACCCGTATCCGTTCATCCTGCTCAACTTGTTTCTCTCTATGCTCGCCGCCATCCAGGCGCCGGTCATCATGATGAGCCAGAACCGGCAGGACACCAAGGATCGCCTGCGCGGTGAACTCGATTATGACGTCAACCGCCGCGCCGAGTCCGAGATTCAGGGCTTGTCGAGCAAGCTACATCTGTTGAACGACAAGATCGACGACATCGGAGATCTGCTGCGGGGAAAACTATCGTAGGGGGCGAAGCCGGTTCATCCAGTAAGCCCATGCCAGGATCAAGGAGAACAGAATCAAACCACCGATTCCAGCCCTGACCGGGTTGGGATCGATACCCGCGGTCAGGTTGCTGAGCGACACCAGAGTGAGAAGAGCGACGACGCTCCAGAACGCATATGTGCCCGCGCGATTCTTAGGATTCGTGGCGCGAACGTAAAGGATGATGGCGAGCAACCAGAAACCGCCTTCCACCACGACCGTTGCCGGGACCGAATTTCAAAGCCCTAATCCAAAAACGCGGTGCACTCCCGGCGCGAGCTGCATATCGGGTCTGTGACTCACGAAATCGAGAAACCAGTGGCTGAGAATGGCTGCGAAGAGTATCCACGCCCCACGCCGGTAATGCCGCCGCACGAAATAAGCGGCCGCGAAGAGAGCGGCCCAGACTGCTCCCATTAACAGGCTGTGACTATAGGGGATGTCGCCGACCATGCGATTCAGCTTGACGCCGGGCTCGGTTTCAAAGTGCTCGATTCCTGCAATCAGGAAGACGAAACACAGCAGATCGACTAGCGTTGCCGCCAATATCAGAGTGCCGAGAGAGATCTTCGGCTCGATCCGTTTTGCAACCAGGCCTGCGGCGAGGTGTCCAGCGAGCATGCGTTTCTCTCAATCCGGCGCCGGTTTCCCGGCGGACCATGCTTCCTGAGTCACGCCGGTAGGCCGCATCATCCGCCAATCCGGCATACAGCGACCTCGAATGGAGTCGCTGGTGGTGAACTTCGCGATCCACTCAGTCACGGCGCCCGCCACCACACTGGTCAGTTCCGCGACGGCCCATCCGAATCCACGCCGCTCCGCAGCCGATTCCTCGAAGGCAGTCAACATTTCAGCGGCAAACAACGCCCGGTAGTCATACGGGTACAACCGGAGCAGGTTTTTGTAGGCCCGTCTCATTCACGCCTCACCGGTTCTGAGGCGCGCGGCGGCCGCCCTCGTCAATTGCTTCATTCGGTCCAACTCCAGTTCGAGTTGTTTGCGTCCGACCGGCGTGATTCTGTAGGCTTGTTTCTCCCGGGACGTGTCGTGCTGATCGAAATGCTTGATCCACTCGTTTTCGAGAAGCCTGCGGAGCGCGCCGTAGAGTGTGCCCGTGCTTAGCCGGACCCGGCCACTGCTGAGCGCTTCAATGTCCTTCATCAGGGCATAGCCGTGGCGAGGCCGGTCGGTTAGACTCGTCAGGATCCAGAGAACAGGCTCGGTCAGCGGCTTAGGTTGTATCGCGACATGTCGCATGACGACATGTTACGGCAAGTGTGAAACGCTTGTCAATCGGGTAAACTCCCGTGCAGACTGAAGTCTGTCCACCAGTGGAACCCCGCCCTG
>JBGPHB010000687.1:0-3747 GCA_041484155.1 Bryobacteraceae bacterium | reverse complement strand
GTTCTTCAACCTGCTCGATCATACTAATTTCAACTTGCCGGATAATTTCGTCGGGTCGCCGACCTTCGGGCAGGTCGTAGGCGTAGCTCAGCGTGAAGCGGCTGCGGATATCGAAATCGGAACGGCCCCGCTCCGCCCCAAGGTTATTGCTGTCCTGGGGAAAGTTGGGATCCGCCGAGGTGGAAAAGAACCCCGAGGCGTCGTCGATGGACTTGGCGTAGGTGTACGATACGAGCGCGGACAGCCCTTGCCACAGCCGTTGCTGGAGCCGGGCCTGGAGGCTGTGATAGATCGAGTTACCCTGCGACTCGATAATGTCGATATCGGAGAAACGCGGGTTCGGCCGGAGATTCTGCGGACTGGTGGAAGGCCGAGCCTGGTTAATGTCGCGCGAGTCGATCAGGCGCGTGCCCTTCGATCCGACGTAGGCGACTTCCAGTACCCTCGACTTCCCAAGCTGCCGCTGGACGCCGAAATTCCATTGCTGGATGTAAGGCGTGCGAAGATCTCGCTGGAACGCTGTTGCCGATGCCGGATATGCAAACGGGAAATTCTTCGGGAATGGATCCGTGATCGAAAGGTTCACCAGGTTCTGGATCGGGAAATAGATGCTCAGATTGTAATAAGGGGCGCTAAAATAGAGACCCTCTCCGGGCGCCAGAGAAGACTGGTCGTAGTGAATGCCGTACGCCGCCCTCAACACCGTGGTCGAGCGCCCACCGGGCGACCACGCCAAGCCGATTTGTGGCCCGAAATTATTGTAGTCTGCATTGTAGCCGGCGCTGGGGAATCCGTTCTGGCCAACCGGCGCCAGCGAGCCGCTCGCCGGGTTGTAAAGAGTGGCGCGATTCGCGGCGTCCACAGCGGGCGAGTTGAATTCGTAGCGCAATCCGAGCGTGACCACCAGATCCGGACGGAGGCGCCACGCATCGTTCACGAAGAAGTCGTAGCTGTGGGTGCGCAGATGTTGCGGATTGTTCAGGGTCGCGCCGCCGGTGGTGGTGGGCGCGCCGAGCAGCAACTCCTCGAGCGGGTTGCCGAGCAGAAGACCGGTGAAATTCAGGAACCCGCGGGACTGCACGTCGCGATAGGCGTTCTGCTGCAGAATGCGGACGTCGAAACCGAACTTCGCCAGGTGCCGGCCGCGCGACCAGGTCGCGCTGTCGCTGATTTGATACGTGTTCGTGGTGCCGTGTTCCGGACTGGTGTACTCGTGGCCGAGTGGTGAAAAACCGTTCACCGAGATCAGGCTCAAGCCCCAGTCGCGCGGGTTAGTCGAAAGCTCGGGCAGGCCCAACTGGCGATTGATGCTGGTTCCCTGGCCCTGCTGAAAATCGCCATTGGACACGCGGTTGAAGGCCAGGCGCAACTCGTTGAGCAAAGCTGGGGTGAAGATGTGCGTCTCGCCGAGCGTGGCGTTTTGCGAGCGGCTGGGGATGTTCAGCCCATAACCCGGTACCGCGGAGAAACTGGCGCCTCCGAACGGGTCGAAGAAATCGCCGTCGAAAAAGCTAAAGCGCCCGAACAGATCGTCTCCGCGCCGGATCGAGTGGTCCAGGCGCACGTCGAAGTGGTTCTGGTCGTCGATTTGAGCCGGTGAGGACACGAAGTTCGCGCCCGGCACATTGCGATTGGGCGCCGGATACAACGCGGCGATCCCCAGGCCGATGGGGCTCATGAAGAACTGCGGGATCTTGAGAGTGGGGAACGGCTGACCGGTCGTCGGATCGATCGGGTATAAGGAGCTGTGCGAAAAGTCCCCGGCGCGTTCGGCCAGCGTTGGCACGTTCGTGACCAGCGTCTGTCCGGAGGCGAGCCGCGTGCCTTCGTAGTCGGCGAAAAAGAACGTGCGGTTCTTCATCAGCGGTCCGCCGAGCGCCCCGCCGAACTGATTGCGCTGATATTTTGGCGCGGGCTGGTCGGATGGCGCGAAGTAGTTTGTGGAGTTGAGCGCGCGGTTGCTGAAGAACTCGTACGCGGTGCCGTGGACCTGGTTGCCACCCGATCGCGTGACGACGTTGATCTGCCCGCCGCCGTTGCGGCCGAAGCTCGCGTCATAGGTTGAAGTCGCGACTTCGAACTCCTGGATCGCGTCCACGGGCGAGGTCACGCCGACGCCGTTCAGCTTGGGATCGCCATTGTACGCCCCGTCCAGCAGAAAATTGTTCGCGTCCTCGCGCGCGCCGTTGACGCTGACGGAGAAAGCCCCTCGCACCGACCCTGCCGATCCCTGCGCCGCCGGCACCACGCCCGGCAGCAGCAGGCTCAACTGGTAGAAATTGCGGCCATCCAGCGGCAGTCCGAGGACTTGCCGGTTGTCGATCACGCCGCCCAGCGCGGAGGACTCCGCGCGCACCAGCGACGGAGTGCCGGTGACCTGGACCTGATCGCCCCCGATCGTGAGCCGGACGTCGATGTGCATCTCCTGGTCGACCTCGACCTGAACACCGATCCCGTAAGGATTGAAACCGGCCGATTGTGCATCCAGGCGATAGAAGCCGGGCGGCACCGACGCGATTGTAAAGTCGCCCTCGGCGTTCGTCGTCGCCGTGCGGTTCGCGTTTGTGTCCTGGCTGATCAACGTGATGGACGCCGAAGCCACGGGATTTCCTGCCGGGTCTTTTACCATCCCGCCGACAACGCCACGTACGGTTTGAGCGTGGACGGCAGTTATGAATAGCGCTATGAAAGATGCGAGTTTGAGCTTCACAGGACTCCTCGGGCCAGCAATCCTTATACTATAACGTGATGCCCTTGCGGATTTTCGGACTCTTGTTTCTTGGCGCTTGGGCCACGACGGCCACCGACTGGCCCCAATTCCTCGGGCCCACGCGCAACGGCGTGTACACCGGGAGCGATATTGAGTCGAGTTGGCCCGCCGCCGGCCCTCCGGTCGTGTGGCGCAAAGAGGTCGGAGCGGGTTTTGCGGCGCCCGTGGTGTCCGCCGGAAAGCTGATTCTGTTTCATCGCGTCGGGGCCAAGGAAACCGTTGACTGCATGGACGCGGCGACCGGTGCCAAGGTCTGGTCTTACGACTATCCGACCAACTACCGCGACGATTTCGGTTTCGATGAGGGCCCGCGCTCCGCGGCTGTGGTGGACGATGGGGCCGTGTACACGTTTGGCGCCCAGGGCGTGCTGACCGCGCTCGATTTCGCCACCGGGAAGAAGCGCTGGAGCGTCGAGACCAACGCGCAGTTTGGCGTGAAGAAGGCATTTTTCGGGGCGGCGGGATCCCCGTTGGTCGAGGGGGGCCGCGTGTTGGTTCACGTCGGCGGTCCAGGCGCCGGCATCGTGGCGTTCGACGCTAAGACCGGCGGCATTGCCTGGAAGGCGACCAACGATGAAGCCAGCTACTCTTCTCCCACGGTAGCGACCATCGGTGGGGCGCGACACGCGCTATTCCTGACCCGTTCCGGTGTGGTGGACCTGGACCCGGCGAACGGCCAGGTGCGCTTCTCGTTTCCGTTCCGCTCGCGCAACAACGCATCCGTCAACGCTGCGACTCCGCTGGTGATCGGCAACCTGGTTTTCGTGTCCGCCAGCTACGGCACCGGCGCCGCGCTGCTGGAAGTAAATGGTTCCGAATACCGCAAGATCTGGGCAAACGATGATGCGATTTCGAATCACTATTCCACCACGGTGCACCGGGACGGTTATCTCTACGGCTTCCATGGACGGCAAGAGTACGGGCAGGCCCTGCGCTGCATCGAGTTGAAGACCGGCAAAGTGATGTGGACCATGGAC
>JBGPHB010000686.1:0-3753 GCA_041484155.1 Bryobacteraceae bacterium | reverse complement strand
GTCGACAAAGGCGCCGGCGGATTCCGCTCGACGGAAGGGTGTTTCTGGGACTCTCAAGTAAATCGGACTCGTGTGGGCAAAGATGGTTCTGTTGGCGTGCGACCTGCCTCCGCCCGCGACTCGCGCCGCGATCCACCCGCCGTGCTCTACCGGGAGGTCTCTTTCGAAAACGGCCTCGCGGCGGGCGACCGCGGATTGTTCGGCTACCACATTGCCATCCTGCACGATTTCCAACCGCTCGAAGGGCAGGCGCGAGAGGGCACGCGCGCGAACGTGAACGCGCTCTTTGGTCTCCACGATCGCTCCCGGCGCCTTACCATTGACGGCAAACTCCATCAGCGGGCCATTGGAAATGAAGGTCCGGCCCGCGCGCAAGCCCTCAATCCAGGAGTCATAAGTGAAGTTGCCCGCCACCTGAACGAACACGCGATTGTGATCGTAGATCCACCAGTCGGTGCCGCTGGAGGCCGGCAGGCGGAAACCGCAATTCAAGAGCCGATAATAGCGCTGGTAATCGGCTTCCAAGCCGTCGCCTAAGTTATAGGCGTCCACTCCCCCAAGCGCGACCGCCACGGGTGTTTCCATGCCTTCGCCATTGTGGCACCAGACCGTTGTTCCACCGATCTTCTTCGCTTCCGCGCAGAGCATGGAAAGCGTAGGGAAGTCCGGTGCTTTACCGTCGCGCGAGAGCAGGCCCGTCGAGACTGGCTCAATCGCCTTGGGGATGTTCAGGAAGAGACAGTGGCCGTAACCGATATCGCCGAAGGTCTTGTTGTTCCGCGCCTCTTCGCCCATATCCATTAATGTTCCGTCCCGCGAGAACCGCGGCAGCCTGCCGACCGGATACCGGTTGGTGATATAAGGCGAATCGTTTCGGATCAGATAGCTGATCACGCTCACGTCGAGTGCTTCGGCGGGCGGAACAAGCCGAAGACGGTCATCCGGATCCTCGTCGATTTCCACATGATAGTGTGTGTGCGTGTTACCGGAATACCAGCGCGTAGCATGCAGGTCCTGCAGCAGCGGAATATCGAAATCGACGACGTGGGTGAGACCGGCGCCCACCTCCGTTTGCGCCAGCGCCGTGTCGTGGCACAGTCCACGGACAACTTCAATCTGGTAGCGCCCAGGCGGCACTGCAATCTCATATTGGCCACGGGCGTAAAAATAGTGCTTCACCCCCGGCCCCGTGCGCTTCGGCATGGTCCGGATCGCGTGCTCCGGCAGGAAGGCTTGGCCCCCTTGCGTGACGCGAATCTTTGCGGCAACGGGTTTGCCGGTGGCGCCGTCCCGCAACGCACCCCGAATGATTGCCGGGGTCTTCGTGTCCAGACGCTGCCCGCGCAGCACGCTCACAGGCAGAAGCAGCGAACCCGACCCGAGTACGGGAATAGCCCGCAGAATCTCACGCCTGGAAAGATGCGGTGTGTAGCCCATGTCCTCTTGGCCTGCCGCGGCCCTTTGTTTAAGAGCCGATCGCTACCAATGCTATCATCGGCGCTGTTGGGCGTCAACGGCTCAGGTTCGTGGCTCAGGTTCGTGGCGATCAGCGCTCTGGAAGCGCTAAGTACGATGAGAAGGACAAGGGACGTTCCAGCCGACTGCAGGAATCTGCCCTTCGGGTCACAATATATTGTTCCCAAATGCAACCAAAACGCTTGACAAACCCTCGAACCCCATTACAATCTTTAGGCAAGGGCAAGGAGCACCTCGTCAAGATACGGGTCCGAAAGGGTTCTGTTCCAGGCTGCTTCGGACCGGGCATTGGTAGCACCCCGCACTGGAATCCTGCCCGGGAAGGAGTAACTCGTGGCACACAAAGGTATCATGCTTTGCCTTGTTCTCTCACTGGCAGGCGTTCTCCAGGCTCAGTTGAACCGCGGTACCCTCGCGGGCGCCATTACCGACCCAACCTCGGCAGTGATTCCCGAGGTTAAGATAAGCGTTCGGCACACGGCTACAAACGCAACCTACCGGACCGTGTCCAGTTCGGCGGGACAGTACACCATGCCGAATCTACCCGTCGGTCCGTACGAGCTCACTTTTGAAGCTAGCGGATTTAAGACGTTGGTACGAAGCGGTGTCGAGCTCGGCGCTACGGAAGTGCTGCGGGTCGACGTTGCGCTGGAGGTCGGGACAGTTTCCGACTCGGTTCGGGTCTCGGCCGAAGTAACGCGAGTGCAGACAGACACGCCGGAGGTCGCTACAGCCTTGGCGAACCGCGACTTGGTGGATCTGCCGCTCAGCTTCAGCGGGGGGCGGAGAGCGGAGAATTTCGCTTACAAACTGGCGCCCGGCACTACGGGCCACGCCTATTCCGGCCGCATCAACGGCTCGCCGACGTTTTCGAAGGAAACGCTGATTGACGGCGCCTCCGCGTCGACGTGGGGGAACGGTGACGCGTCGAATGACGGCACGTTATCCCTGGAGGCCATCTCGGAAGTCAAGCTTCAGACCAGCGGCCTTTCAGCCGAGTTCGGGCGTTTTCAGGGCGGGCTCTTTAATTTCGTGATGAAGTCGGGCGCGAACCAGGTTCACGGCAGCGCCTACGGCGGGTTCCAGAATGAAGCGCTCAACGCCAACACGCTCTCGAATAAAGCGCAAGGCATTGCGCGGCCTCGGAACCGGCAGAAGAACGGGGGCGGCAGCTTCGGAGGACCCGTGTACGTGCCGAAGCTGTACGATGGACGCGATCGAACGTTCTTCTACGTTGCTTTCGAGAAATACCAGCATGAAGACCATGCCCTGGGCGCACTGATCACTCAGCCGTTGCCCGGATTCTATGACGGGAACTTCAGCCGCTTGCTGGGCGCCTCTACCGGTCAGACCGATGCAATGGGGCGGCAGGTCTTCCGGGGCGCCATCTACGATCCCACTACATTTCAGCAGTTGCCAAATGGGCGCTGGGTAGGCGACATGTTTCCCGGAAACGTGATTCCGGTGGCGCGTTTCAGCCAGGTATCCCAGAGGTTGAATGCGGTCGCAAGGAAATGCTGTCTGCCAACGCTGCGGGATCCCGCGGGCGAGCTCCTGTTGCAGAACAATTCCCCTTTTCCGACCCCGACGGACGGCAAACTCACCCACAAGTACCCGGGGTTTTCCGTCAAGGGGGACCAGCTCATCAGTCCCGCGCACAAGCTATCGGGCTCGTACCACTTTGTGGACAATCAACGGGCGAACACACCCAACGGGATGTGGGATTCGTCCGACCCGTGGGGCGGTCCGTTGAATAATAACAACCTGCAATTCGTCACTACCTTCCGCGTAAGGTTGGCCCACGACTGGACGATCTCGCCCCGCGTCCTCAATCACGTCACGCTCTCCTACAACCGGTTTAATAACTTCCGCGAGGTCTTCGGCGACGAGGCCCACAAGGTCGACGGGGCCCAGAAGCTGGGGATGGCGGGAGTATCGACTCCGAACGGATTCCCCACCGTCAACTGGGGCGGTGGCCCGGTTGTCAGCCTGGCGAATCCGCAGGGAGGTCTTCCCAGTGGCACGTGGGCCAGCAGCTGGGGCTTCCTCGACACGATCGGCTTTTCCAAGGGCCGCCACTTCATGAAGGCTGGTTTTGAAACGCGCCGGAACCACTACAACACACGAGCCCAGGTTTGGCCGGCCTTCAATTTCAACGCACGCGCCACCGCCATTCCGAACGAAGCCTTTTCCGGAAACCTGACAGGATACTCGTTCGCCAGCTATCTGCTGGGGATCGTGGACAACGCCTCCTACAATGTCCCCACGGGGATCGGG
>JBGPHB010000685.1:0-3760 GCA_041484155.1 Bryobacteraceae bacterium | reverse complement strand
CTTTGTGGAGTCCTTGGAGGGATCGGGGTTCAAGTTCAACAACCCGAACACCAAGTCCACTTGCGGCTGCGGCAGTTCGTTCAGCGCCTGAAGAATCCTCGGACAACGCTTCTTTTGGTTCGGTAAACGCAAAACGGGCCGAGGACTCACATCCCCGGCCCGATTCAGTTAACCTGTCTGAACGTTACTTTTTCCGAAGACGGCGACCCAGCAGGCCGATGCCGAGCAGGCCCGCGCCCATCAGCGAAAGCGTCATCGGCTCGGGGACAATAAAGCTCTCCGTGAATGCGGTGTTATGACCATCCTGGGAAATTAAGATGTCCTTCCAGACCCAGACGTCACTCTGAGGGCCTCCAGCGTAAGTCTGAATGTCCGACAGCCGATTTGCTTGCAGATCGGGGGTAAACACGTTGAGATTGGGACTCAGAAAGTTTGTTCCACATACCGTTCCACTCAAAGCGAGATCGTTGCTGGGGTTTTGAGAGCAGTTGGACTCGCTGATCGATGCCAGCGAATCTCCCGCCGACAGAGCCAAGTCAGACCCAAGGATGAGTCCGCCACTCACTTCAAACTGCAAGTGAATGTCAGTCACGCCAGATCCCTCATTGGGATTGAAGCTCAAAACGATTTCGTTGCCAATCAACCCGATGCCCGTCAGATCCACTTCCGGGGTGCCACTGCCGGCGGCCAGAGCATAGGCCCAGTTGCTGAACAGATAGCCGTTGAAGGTGCAGCCAGCAGCGCCCAGAGTCGCCACATCAACGACTGGGGTACAGACCGGGGCCGCCGCCGCAACTAGGCATGTTAGTAGGGCACACACCAAAACTGTCAATAATTTCTTCATCTGACTCCTCCGAGTTGCAGGATTCGCGTCGCGACCGGCCAGAACATGCCTAAACCCGTACCTTGCAAGTATACGTGTCCCTTTTCAAGGATGTCAAGGTACAAACTCAGGATTTCTCTTACTCCGTTTCCAAGTACCAGTCATCATGTCGACGAGTCGTAAATCCGCAGAACGACAGATCGGTCGCTTCGACGGTATCCTCGCCGATATTCAAGCAAAAAGTACTTTGGTACCGGTACTCTATCTAAGGTCTTGACTCTACCACATCGCCCGTATTCTGAGCCCGCGAACAGCGGGGCGTCTGTACAATAGATTCTGAGGGCAACTTCATCACGACCAAGCTCGATAAGCTCCTGACCGAGCAGGCCAACCCTAATTCCGAGCAGATCGACACACTCTCCACCACACGCATCTTGGAGATCATGAATGCTGCTGACGCGGAAGTACCGGCGGCCGTCGCGCGAGAGATTCCCGGCGTCGCGAGGGCGGTTGAGGCCATCGCCGAAGTCTTGGATCGAGGTGGGCGCCTGGTTTATGTGGGAGCGGGTACCAGCGGTCGATTGGGCGTGCTTGACGCATCCGAATGCCCTCCCACCTTCAACGTGCCAGTGGACCTGGTGCGCGGAATCATCGCGGGGGGTGAACAGGCGCTGGTACGCTCTACTGAAGCCAGCGAAGACGACCCGGCGGCGGGCGCGCGTGACTTGATCGCCTCCGGCTTCCGACCGGGCGATGTGCTGGTGGGCATCACCGCCAGCGGCCGCACGCCCTACGTGCTCGGCGCTGTTGCCAAGGCCCGGGAAATAGGAGCGATCACTTGCGGGGTCAGTTGCACGCCCGATTCCGAGCTTTCCCGTGCCGTGGACTACCCGATCGAGCCCAAGCCCGGTCCGGAAATACTCGCAGGTTCGACGCGGTTGCGAGCCGGCACAGCCACCAAGCTGGTTCTCAACATGATCAGCACTGCGGTGATGATCCGCCTGGGCCACGTCTACGGCAACCTGATGGTAAACGTGCAACCATCCAATCGGAAGCTTGAAGACCGCGCGCGGCGGGTCATTCAACAAGCCACCGGAGTCACCCTCGAGCGCGCCACGGAGTTGCTGGAACAGGCTGGCCGCAGCGTTCGAACGGCTATCGTCATGGAAAAGAAAGGCGTCACCCGACACGAAGCCGAGCGCCTGCTCGCCGCTGCCAGTGGCCGGATTGCGGAGGCCCTAAAATAGCGTGGACAAATTTGTAATTCAGGGCGGCGTGCCGCTGGAAGGCGAGATCGCGGTCAGCGGCGCGAAGAACTCGGCCCTGCCCGTGCTCGCAGCCTGTCTGCTTACCGGGGAGGAGGTGACGCTGGATCGAATTCCATCGGTGCGTGACATCCGCACCATGGAGAAACTGCTGGCTCACATCGGAGCGCGGGTGGCCCACCGGAACGGCCGCGTGATGATCCAGGCGGCGGAAATTCGGGATCCCGAGGCGCCCTATGAACTGGTCAAAACCATGCGCGCCTCGAGTCTTGTGCTCGGTCCCCTGGTGGCGCGCCACGGACGGGCGCGGGTTTCGCTGCCCGGCGGTTGCGCCATCGGCGCCCGGCCGATCAACCTGCATCTGGCCGGTCTGGAGCGCCTGGGCGCTAAGGTCCACCAGGAGCACGGCTATATTGAAGCCGATGCGCCCAACGGACTCGATGGCGCCGATGTGTCCTTCGACCGTATCACGGTCACCGGGACGGAGGATCTGCTGATGGCCGCCGTCCTGGCGCGCGGTGAGACCATCATCAACAACGCGGCCCGTGAGCCCGAAGTGGCCGACGTAGCCGCGCTGCTGTGCAAAATGGGCGCACAGATCGAGGGTGCGGGGACATCCACCATTCGCATCCGAGGCGTCGATCGTCTCCACGGCGCCGCACACGCCATCATCCCGGATCGCATCGAGGCAGGTACGTTTCTGATCGCCGGCGCGATCACGCGAGGCGATCTCCGGGTAACCGGCTGCACGCCGGAGCACCTTCGAGGGCTGGTCGCCAAGCTGAATGAGGCGGGCGCGGAGGTAAGCGAAGCGGGCCCGAAGGCGTTGCGTATTCGCGTGCCCGGGAAACTGAAGAGCGTCGACGTCACCACCGAGGAACACCCCGGGTTCGCGACCGACCTGCAAGCCCAGTTCACGGCGTTAATGACCCAGGCCGAGGGCATCGCGATCATCACGGAAACCATTTTCGAGAACCGTTTCATGCATGCTTTGGAGCTGGCGCGCATGGGCGCCAATATTCGCTTGGAAGGCCGCCGGGCGATCGTCGCCGGCGCTACGCAACTCTCGGGCGCCCAGGTGATCGCTAGCGACTTGCGCGCCAGTGCGTCTCTGGTGCTGGCCGGTCTCGCCGCCCGCGGGGAAACCGTGGTGGATCGGGTCTATCACATCGATCGCGGGTATGAGAAAATCGAGGCGAAGCTGGCCGGCGCCGGCGCCCGCATCCGCCGTATCAGTTGAGGAGGATCCGTTGAGCACGCCCCACAAGCAACACAGCCAGGCGTTTCTGGCGCTTGTAAACGACGCCAAGACTCGAATCCGGCAAGTCGATGTCGCCGAATACCAGCGGATGCCGCGAGAAAACCGCCTCCTCATCGACGTTCGCGAGGATAACGAGTGGGAGGCCGGGCATGCCGCGGGCGCGATTCACCTGGGCAAGGGCATTCTAGACCGAAGTTCTTGCTCTCAATGAGTTGAAGTTGTTTGTTTTGATGTGTGAAGACGTTTCTTGAGCCCGATAAAGTAGGCATGCACAGCTTGTACTCTACTCTTGTGTTAATAGGAGTATCGTGATAGCATGTAAGCATGTACGTGGCCTCCGTGCCCAACCGTAACTCCCCGCCCGCCATCCTCCTCCGCGAGTCCTACCGCGAAAACGGCAAGGTCAAGTCT
>JBGPHB010000684.1:0-3761 GCA_041484155.1 Bryobacteraceae bacterium | reverse complement strand
TTTACCGTGTCGCCGGCCAATTGTAGCTGGACCATCACCAACGATTCGAACTTCGTGACCATCAGCAGCGCGCTCTCCGGCACCGGAAACGGAGAGATCGACTACAGCCTCACTGCCAACCCTGGCAGTTTTCGAACCGCGAACCTGACGGTCTCAAGCGGTTCTGTCAGCACGGTTCACCAGGCCAATCAGAACTCGATCCAGTGTGCCATCGGTCTCTCCGGACCTTCCCCGTCAGGAACCATACCGGTCACCGGCGGGTCGTATTCCATCGACGTCACGCCGATTCCTTCGGATTGCAAATGGATACCCCAATCTACGGATACCTGGATCGGCGGTCTTTCCCCGACCGTGATCCCTGGGGCCTCATCCTTCACGTTTACGGTGGCTCAGAATACGGGCCCGGGCCGCCAGGGAATTCTTTCGGTGTATGGCGCCCTTAAGCCCCCGTTGCTCGGCATCACGCAGGCTGGCAATACCGCGGCGCTCTTGATTACGAACCCGTCGCCGCTGCCCGCCGGAGTGGCTGGCGTGGGCTATTCGCAACCGCTTGCGGCGTCCGGCGGAACAGGGCCATACAGTTTTTCGATCCCGAGCGCGGGCGCCCCTCCGCCCGGTCTCAAGCTGAGCACAGCGGGCGTATTGAGCGGGATACCCACGGATGCCGGCACATTTGATTTTCCCGTACAGGTCACCGATAGCCTGAAGTTCACGTCAACGCAAAAGTTCAAAGTCACGTTCGCGGCTCCACCGCCATTGCTGGCCTCCCCGCTGAAACTTGCTTTCTCCGCCACGGCCGGGGGCGATGCGCCGCCCGCGCAAGAGGTCACGATCGTAGCGAGCACTCCAGCGGCGGTCAATTTCTTCGTGCTGGTTGACGGAGGCTCCTCAAGTCTCCCGGCGCCAGCCTGGTTGACTGTCAAACCGCCGATTGGGGTTGCACCCGGAGCGTTGATCGTTAGCGTCAATCAAACGGGGCTGGCCGCAACGTCCTACTCGGCCACCATTCATGTTTTCGAGGCTGGCAACCTCGCCTCTATCGACATTCCGGTGAGTCTCTTGGTATCCGCTGCCGCGCCGCAATTGCAGGTCTCTCCGAGTTCCCTCAGGTTCTTCACGCGCATCCAAACTCCAGGGAGTCCGGACCAGGTCATTGCTGTCGCCAACAGCGGGGGCGGAGGACCGTTGAGTATCACCGCTACCGTGGTGGGGCGTAGCCCGTGGATCACCGGTGTCACGCCCAGTAGCGGCCCAACCGCCCCGAATTCCCCGCTATTGATTAGAGTGAGTATAAGTGCCCAAGGTCTGAGCGTCGGGAGCTATCACGACGTAATCCGGATCAGCTCATCGGCCGGATCCGTCGATGTAGCCGTAACACTCTTTGTGGCCGGCCAAGGCGCCGTGCTCGGACTCCACCTGACCGGAGTTCGGTTCGTCATTCGGGAAGGAGGGGGCGGATCGTCCATCACGAAGACCGTTAAGGTGCTGAATCTCGGCGATCCTGGATCGGCGGTCTCATGGACGGCGGTTGTACTCGGCGGATCCAGCTTCTTGTCGCTCGCCAACTCCAGCGGCCAGGCTTCGGCGAACAATCCTGGCAGTTTGCAACTCTCGCTGACTCCAGGTGTGGCGAGTCTTACGGACGGGGCGCGGTATGCCTTGGTTCGGATTTCCGATCCGCAGGCCCTCAACTCGCCGCTGTACCTTCACGTCGTCCTGCAGATCCTGCCGGCCACCTCCGCTCCACAAGCCGAACCTTCTCCGTCGGGGCTGGCCTTCACGACGGTTGGGGGCGGATCGGCGGCGCAATCGGTAAACGTCTACACCGGCAGTACCACGCCTGTAGGATTCCAGGCTGCCGCGGTCACCAACGACGGGGCGAATTGGCTGACCGCTAATGTCACCACTCCCACGGCCACTTCGCAGACCCCTGGAGTGGTCGCCGTCTCGGTCAATCCCGCGGGCCTCGCCGGCGGCATCTACACCGGGGGCGTCAACATTTTCATGAACGCGTTACGTACCGTGAACGTCACCTTCATCGTCGTGGGAACGCAGACAGCTACGCGGTCGTTTCCTTCACTCCAGCCGCAGGCTACCGCGGGATGTACGCCCACACGCCTCGCGCTCGCCCAAACCGGCCTCACCAACAACTTTGAAGTGCCGGCCGGGTGGCCGGCCGCGCTCGTCGTCCAGCTCAACGACGATTGCGCGAATCCGATCGTGAACGGCTCCGTCGTGGCCAGCTTCTCAAATGGCGATCCCCCGCTGACCTTGAAGGGCGATCAGAATTCGAACACATATTCCGCGACATGGCAGCCGCACGCCGTGTTTCCTCAGATGAGCGTCAATTTGCGGGGTACTTCAGGTGCGTTGCAACCAGCCGTCGCACAACTCATTGGGGCCATCGACCAGAATACTTTAGCGCCGCCTGTTCTGACCCCCGACGGCGCGCTAAACCTTTACTTCGACGGCCCGACGGCGGCGCTGATGGGTCCGGGACTCTCGCCGGGCGGCATCGCGCAGGTTTACGGTTCGGGATTCGCGCCAGCGCTGGTCTCGCCGGGCGTCGTTCCGTTGCTCAACCAGGTCAGCGGAACCTTCATGCTGATCGGTGGCATCCAGGTTCCGCTGTTCTTCGTAAGCGATTCGCTGATCGCCGCACAGATCCCGTTCGAGCTTGCAGCGAACCGCGAGTATTCGATGATCGTAAGCGCGAATGGCGCTTTGACTCTGCCGGAAACGATTGATGTCGTCACTGTGCAGCCTGGCGTGGGGACTTTCCCTCCCGGGACCAGCAACGTGCTGGCCCAGCACGTCGCCGACTTCTCCCTGGTTACCGCCGCGCGCCCGGCTAAACCCGGAGAACAGGTTGTGATCTATCTCGCTGGTATGGGGCCGACGACCCCCAGCGTCAAGTCGGGGGATCCGACTCCTCTTCAACAGGTGCCGGCGACGGTGCAGCCGAAGGTCACTTTGGACGGTCAGAATGTGGATGTATCCTATGCGGGTCTGACACCCACGGGTGTCGGATTGTATCAAATCAACCTGAAAGTCCCGTCGAATGCCAGGACTGGAACTCTGGATCTAGTGGTGACCCAAGGCGGTGTGAAGAGCAACACAACCAAGCTGCCCGTGGGGCCATAGGCGCTCTGGGATACCTCAAAGTGGCGATGGTATACTCATGGTCGAATGAGTACTTTTATCGGTAGTGTGTCGCGGCTATGCGCATTTCATCGGCCCGGCACAGGCGACGATCAACCAGACCCTGAGCACCGCCATTGCCACACAGCTTGCGATCCTGCCCATTATTTCGCCGGCGTCCGGTTTTACTTATAAGTACGACAGCGCAGCCTGCGCTTTTGTGCGCTCCACCACCAGCTTTGGCCCGATCTAGACGGAACGCGCCGAGACGATTGGACGTGGCAGGTTCTACTTCGGCATGAGTTATCAACGATCCCGCTTTTTCCGTGGCCATCCCGATCGTATCCGTCAGGACCAGCGCGAGCACGGACGCCACCATCATCCGCGTCTCGGGTCTGACTTTTATTGAGACCGTAACCGGAGTCTCCAGAGGCAACCCGCACACGTTCGATGGGACCAGCCTCTCCAACACATACCTTAGTACTCCAGTTCAGAAGTTCGCTAACGTATTTTCGGTCCGCTTAGGCCGCGATCTTTTCATGGGCCGCGAGTTTGGCGAGAAGCGTCGCGAGGTCGGTTTTGGTGAACTTCCATTCGAACGGTTTGGCGGTTGATTCCCA
>JBGPHB010000683.1:0-3779 GCA_041484155.1 Bryobacteraceae bacterium | reverse complement strand
GACAAGATTCCCGTGGCTCTAGTGCCGGCCTCGGCGCGGCGATACAAACTCTACGATCCATCCACCCGGACCAGCATCGCGGTGGATGAGAAAGTCGCATCCTCGCTCGAATCCTTTGCCTGGCATTTTTATCGCCCGTTTCCACCTCGGAAACTCAACGCAGTGGACCTCATCCGATTTGGTCTCCAAGGGTCCAAGGAGGACCTGGCCCGCATTCTGCTGACGGCGATCGCGGTTGGCCTGCTGGCTTTAGCAATCCCTGTCCTGACCGGAACCATTTTCGATTCCATTATTCCGGGCGCCAACCGGCCTCAACTCCTCCAGGTGTTTCTGTTCCTGATCGTAGTGGCGATCTCTGCAACTCTGTTTCGCGCCAGTCAGGGTCTGGCCCTGGTTCGGCTCGAAGGCAGGATGGAATCGTCGATCCAGGCCGCCGTGTGGGACCGCCTGCTGAGCTTGCCGGTGCCGTTCTTTAGGGACTACACGGCGGGCGACCTGGCCGCTCGGAGCCTGAGCATCAGTTGGATGCGGCAGATCCTCACCGGCCCAGTCCTTTCGTCTGCCTTTACGGGAATCTTTTCGGTTTTCAGCTTTTCCCTGCTGTTCTACTACAGTTGGAAACTGGCCGTTCTCGCGGCCGCGTTGACGTTCGTGGCCATGCTGGTGACGGCTCTGCTGGGCGCTCTGGAAGTGGGTTACCGCCGGGAATCCGCGAAACTCCACGGACATCTTTCCGGTCTGCTGCTGGAGCTGATCAACGGAATTTCCAAACTTCGCGTCGCCGGCGCCGAAAACCGCGCATTTGCGGCTTGGGCCGCGGAGTTCGCCCGTGTGAACACAGTGACCGTCCGGTCCCGCAACGTCAATGTCGTCCTGGCCGTGTTCACGTCCGCGTTCCCGGTCTTGTGCTTCACGGCGATCTTCTACGCCGTGAGCCAGGGCTTGAACGCGGGTTCGTTCTCCACCGGCGAATTTCTCGCCTTCATCGCCGCCTTCGCACAGTTTCAGTTTGCCGCGCTCTCGTTGGCCGCGTCGTTTGTTTCCCTGTTGAGCATCGTTCCCCTGTACGAACGCGCCAAGCCGATCCTGGAGGGCCTCCCGGAGGTATCGAAAGCCAGGAGCCATCCAGGAGAGCTGTCCGGCGGCATCGAACTGAAACACGTCAGCTTCCGCTATCGGCCCGATTCGCCTTTGGTCTTGCGTGATTTTTCCATGAAGGTCCCGGCGGGCCAGTTCGTGGCCATCGTAGGCCCCTCCGGCGGCGGCAAGTCGACGCTGTTTCGAATGCTTCTCGGGTTTGAAGCGCCCGCGTCGGGATCGATCTATTTCGACAACCAGGACCTGGCGCACCTGGACATTCAAGCCGTGCGGCGGCAAATCGGCGTAGTCTTACAAAGCGGACGAATCCTGGGCGACTCGATCTTTAACAACATCATCGGCTCAGCTCCGCTCCGCATGGAGGACGCCTGGGAAGCGGCCCGCATGGCGGGACTCGAAGCCGACCTCAAGGCCATGCCGATGGGCATGCACACGGTGATCGCGGAAGGGGGCGGCGGATTGTCGGGTGGCCAGCGCCAGCGCCTGATGATCGCCCGCGCCATTGTAAGGAAACCCCGCATACTCCTGTTTGACGAAGCCACCAGCGCGCTGGATAACGAAACGCAGTCCATCGTCAGCCGGAGCCTGGAAAGTCTTCAGGCCACTCGCCTCGTGATTGCGCACCGGCTCAGCACGGTGGCGAGCGCCGACTATATTTACGTGATGGACAAAGGCGTGGCGGTTCAGGAAGGAACCTATGAGGAGCTGATGCGCCAAGAAGGACCATTCGCCGATCTGGCCAAACGCCAGATCGCTTGAGCGGGGAAAGAAAAGGACGTGATGAGAAAAGCCCTCTACATTCTCGGAATCCTGGACGACACTGATGTCGATTGGATGATGCACCATGGCGCCAAGAGGAGGGTCTCCTCCGGTACGGTGCTGATCGAACAGGGCAAGCCGGACGAATGGTTGTACTTCGTCATGCGCGGATCCTTCGTGGTCTACACGCGCGAGGTTCCTCACATTGGGAGCCTCCGGGCCGGCGAGGTCATCGGCGAGATCTCCTTCGTGGATTCCCGCCCTCCGACCGCAAGCGTTCGGGCCGAGGTTGACTCCGAAGTCGGAGCTGTCTCCCGTCGCGCACTCACGGAAAAACTGGAAGAGGACACCGCCTTCTCCGCCCGATTCTACCGGTCCATTGCGGTTTTTCTGGCGGACCGCCTCCGGACCACCGACCGTAGCCTGGGCGCTCAGAAGCTGGAGTTGGACGAAGAGATAGAGGATGAGGAAGAGCTGGCGCCACACTTGCTCGGCAACGTGACGATGGCCGGGGCCCGCTTTGCTGAGATGCAAAGGCGGGAATGGGGGCCTTGAAGGGCTCCCATGTTAATATGACTTTGACATTCCGGCGGACTTGAGCATCAAGCCTACTTGACGTGGCCGGAGAAACGCAGGTATGCGAACACAACTGCACCTGGTCACGATGCCGTGGGCAACACCGGACAATACACCGCTTGCCGTGTCTTGCCTGAAAGCCTACATCGAGCAGGCGGTGGAGAGATGCACCCCCGTCAAGACCTACTCGCCGTACTTCTCGATTCCATTTGCGCTCGGCGACAGCAATGCCGGCCGGTTCTTTTGGGACCCTCAGCGATCGGATCATCCGAGAGACTGGGGTTCCGGCGGCACGCGTGGCCCGCGAAGTAGATGCCCTGGTCGCGCGCAGGTTGCTCCTCCTGATCGACGGACACTATCTGTCGATTGCGTTGCGTCCTCGAGATGAACTCGTGGAGAGGTTCCACAAGGCGCCAATATCAGGCGCGGCCCATACCGCGTCTTCGCCTCTGCCCGAACGATTTGTAGTGCTCAGTAACGACCGGGAGATGATTCAAGATAGCTAAGAAAACAAAGGCCAGCTCGACTGTGGTAAAAGCGACGCGGGCAGTAACCAGGATCGCTAACCTGACAATAAGGAGAATGATTCAAGATGGCAAAGCAAACGAAAAAAAATAGGGCCAAGACTTCCAAGACGAAGAAGACGGCTAAAGAGGTCACGGACAAGCTGCTCGAATCGGTTCGGGGCGGCGTGGGGCTACCTGCGGCGACTGTCCAGGCACGCAAGACGGCAATCAAGAGGTAAGAGGCTTAAGAGCCGCAAAAACCACTTTCTGAAAAGCTCTCGCCGAACAAGAGCGTGTGGGCGAACTCGATTGCACTTGGTCACGATAGCGTGGGCGGCGCCGGAACATACGCCGCTGGCGGCGTCTTACCTGAAAGCCAACGTCGAGCAAACCATAGAGGCGTCCCCGATCGTCCTCGCGATGAGCTGGTGGAGAGCCCCCACAAGGCAAGTGATATCATGACTGGGAACTCTCGTCGAGGCAAGCATGCGAACTCAACTGCACCTGGTGACGATGCCGTGGGCGACGCCGCAAAACGCACCCCTTGCTGTATCCTGTCTGAAGGCCTACGTCGAGCAGGCGATTGTGGGATGTCCGGCGGTCAAGAACTACTCGCCTTACTTCTCGATTCCGTTTGTGCTCGGCGACCGAGATGCCGACCAGTTTTTCGCGGACTATTGCGGCTATGGTGAAGTTCCCTATCTTCTCTTGTATGCGGGCCGGTTCGGCTTGCCCGGAGTCAAGCGGCCGGGCCTTGTCGCGGCCGCTTGCCGGCGGCTGAGCGAGGCATCGCCAGCCAGCAAACCGCTGAGGCCGGCCGTGATTCGCGCTCTCCATGCG
>JBGPHB010000682.1:0-3782 GCA_041484155.1 Bryobacteraceae bacterium | reverse complement strand
TCGTTCTTGCTGTAGTAGCCGATGATGTAGTAGCTGTTGATGTCTTCCTGCGCCTGGCGGATTCCCATGGCGAGATCGTTGGTGTCGAGCATCGCCTTTCCACCGGTGTCGGAGGCGATCGTCACCAGCGTCTCCTGCGAATCGTTCAAGCTGTTCCGCAGGCCCTGTTGGCGGCTGCCGGTGAGGATGCCCGTGCCGCGTGGAGAGGCCTGTGAGGCGTCGCCGCCGGGCGGCAGCGCCACGAGGCCCCGCGCATCGATGGGATAAAACGATACGTTGGCACGAACCGCCGCGTTGACCGTCGCCTTGATCTGGGACTGGTTCTCGACTCCCGTCTTCCCGATTCCGCTCGAAAAGTAAATCAGGGCTTTCTTCTCGGGAAAGATGCTCAGCTTTTTGGCCGCATCTTCGAGAGCGCTTAGCTTGCGGTCGGTGTTGAAAATGTTGAATTCGGTCTCGTCGGCGGTGAAGCTGTTGCTATCATCGCCCTCGGCGGCGGCGGTGGCGGCTTGATCGGCCAGGTCGGCGCCCTCGCCCAGGCTGAATTTTCGCAGCGTGGCGATCAGGCGCTCGCGGTCGTCGGTCCATTCCTCGACCACCTTCAGCTTGGAGTTGAAGGTCATGATTTCGACCAGGTCGGAGGAAGTCATTTGCGAGGACAGGAACTTGATGGCCGCCTCCTGGGCGCGCAGCTGTTCGGGCGGCTGCATGGAGCTGAAGTCGAACAGCAGACACAGCAGGCGGCGGTCCTGAAACCGGATGGGCCCGGCGGCGGGCGCTACGGGACCTTTGGCGGGCGCCTTTTCCTCGATGGTACGCGGCAGGAAAGAGACGGGAGTAAGCAATTCGCCGTCCAGCTTCTGAAGTTCGAAGATGCGGATCTCCTGACGCACACCGTCTTCGAGGACCTCGAGGTCTTCCTTCTTGAGAGTCGTGATGGGTTTGCCAGATTTGTCGCGTGCGGCCAGATTGACTACGACTAACTTGGTCTCGGATTTGAAAACCGGTTCTTGGGGTAGGAGCGTGGAGGCAAGGACAAAGAGCAGGAGTGAACTCCTGGGCAGGCTGAAGCCTGCGCTACCAAACTTGGTTGTAGGGCGGGACTCCGGACCGTTCGCGACAGAACCCCGCCCTGACGGGCGGGGCTTCCCAGCCGTTTGGAAAGCCCCGCCCGTCAGGGCGGGGTTGCGCTGACACAAGGTCGCGGTTAGTCTGCGCGCGCTTGGCATTAGAACCGCAACCTCACGGTGGCCGACACACTGCGCATCGGGCCGGCGTTGGTGATCAGGCCGTATTGAGTGGAGTTCACCGTGGTAACGAGGCCCGAAGGATTGACATGATTGAGGACGTTGTTTGCGTCGACGCGAAACTCCAAGCGCCGGCGTTCAGAATGGAGATTGATGCTGCGGCTTAACGAAAGATTCATCATCCAGGAACCGGGTCCAGTGATAGTATTCCGGCCGGCGTCGCCGAATTGACCTCCCGCGGGAATCGTAAATGCGGCCAGGTTGAAATAGCCGGAGCCTGCGTCAATGGGTGCTCCGCTGGCATCGGCGCGAAGCGGGCTGTTGGATGCAGTGCCGCTGCGATTGCCAGAGATGAGCGGCGTCAGCGGAGAACCGGTTTGAGCTGTGAGTCCTCCAGAGATCGACCAGTCCTTGAGCGCCTTGGCCACCCAGGCCGGATGCGACAGAAAACCTCGGTTGGCGTCCACCGGCGACGCCCACACCCAATTGAAATTCACCACGTGACGATGATCGTTGTTGGACAAGGCCCGCTCTGCACTCTGATTGAGAAAGTTCTGGGCCAGGACCGCGTCGTCAATCGCCTGTGAAAACGTGTACTGAAGATTCGCCGAAAGACCCCTCTGAAAACGGCGCGTCAGCCGCACTTGCCCAGCGTGGTAAATGGAGTTCCCCACCGGGTTGTCAAAGGTGAAAATACCGGCATTGGCAATCGGCAGACGTTGCTCGCCCGTCAGGGCCGAGCCCGGCGGCGCCTGGTTGGGAGCCTCCGGAACGTCAAGGCGCGTGCCCTTGGTTCCCAGGTAGCTGACTTCTATCACGATCGATTTGGGCAGGTCGCGCTGGATTCCGGCGTTCCAGGTCTGCGCGTACATGTTGCGATAGTCAAGTGCGACCGCGTACGTATTGGTGATCGTCTTCCCGGCCGGAACCGCGATCAGGCCCGTGCCGAGCGTCAGCACATCGGCACTGCTGGTCGTCACGTTGTTGGTGAGCGCGAAGGGAGGCTGCGCCGACAGCCGGTTCATGAACTGGTTGTACTGGCCGGGATTGTAATACCACCCGTATCCGATGCGGACCAGAAGCTTTCCCCGGGGCCAAGGCTTCCAGGCGATCGCGGCTCGGGGAGCAAGATTATTGCGGTCCGGATTGATCAACGTCGCCGGAAAGACGCCCCCATAAGGGCCAGTTTGCCCGGGCAACACGGGCGCGACAGCCGTGAAACCGGGCGCGATATCGAGATTGGCGATGTGCCCGTATTTTTCCCGCCAGGGTTCAAAATACTCCCATCGCAGACCCAGCACCAGCGTGAGACTGTTCCGCATACGCCAGTCGTCGTTGGCGAACGCGTTGAAGCTGTTGGTGCGGAAGTACGTGCTCGAATCGCCGTAGCGCACCGAGCTGGTTTCCGGCCGGCCCAGCAGGAAATCGGCAAAGTCGTAGCCGGTCCCGTTGATCAGAATGCCGCTCGAATCGAACGCCGCCGTGGAGAGGCCCGAAAAGCTGAACGATCCACGGCCGTTTGAATCCGTGATCACATTGTTGAGGTAGTGGGTGTAGCCTCCGCCGAAACTCAAGTTGTGCTTGCCCCTGCGAATCGAGAAGGTGTCATTCAAACCGAAGGTCTCCACGGCGCTATGGGAAGAGTTGCCGTCGTTGAGTCCGTTGTAGTTGGTGAAACTCAAGCTCGGCGGACCGTAGTTCCGCGGATCGGGAGACGTGCCTTGAATACCGAGCTGCGTGGCGACATCGGGACCGAAGGCGAAAAAAGGATTCGCGGTAGTGGTATTGCGGTTGAAGTTCGCAGTCAGAGCCTCAAAGCTGCGGGCGCCGAATCTGTGCCTCCAGTTCAGGCTCACGTTGGTCCCTTGGCCGTCCCCCGAGTCGCAACAGCCGAAGTACTGATGCGTTTCGTTGTCGCGTTTTTGCAGGTTAAACGTGAGCCCCAGGGTGTCCCGCTGAGTCAAGCTCGTATTAAGCCGCGTATTGAGGCTCTGGTTGTTGTTGGGATTCGCGGTGATGAAGCGAAAATTCTGCCTGGTGACTCCCGCCTGATTCGGCAGAGGAATGAACGTCAACAGGCCCTGCGCGATGGAGCTGATGCGGGTCTGAGGAATTTGATTGTTGAGAAAAGGCTGGCCAGTGGTGGGATCGTAAATCGTAGCGTGGGATTGCGAGAAGTCTCCGCTGCGCTCGAGCGGCGTGGGTTCAGTCAGTGCGTTGTCGACTCCGCTGCGCGACAGCGTGCCGGTGTAGTTGATGAACCAGGTGGTCTTCTCGAAATTGAAGAGCTTGGGGATCGCCAGCGGACCGCCCACCGAAAAGCCGAAGTTGTTCCGCGCGTAGGCAGCCTTGGGCGCCACCAGGCCATTCACTGAGAAGGGCCGCGCGTTGAGCGCTGAATTCTGGAGCGAATAGAATAGAGACCCGGTGATCCGGTTGTTGTTGCCTCCTCGGCGGTTGCCAATGAAGGCAGGGACGCCGTTCCGGTCCCGTGGCAGACCGCGTCCGCCACGGCCACCTGGGCCGCCAAATCCG
>JBGPHB010000681.1:0-3783 GCA_041484155.1 Bryobacteraceae bacterium | reverse complement strand
CGCAATCAATGGACTGAACCAGTTCTACGGCGGCAGCCACACATTGTGGGACGTGGATCTTGCCATCCCCGCCGGTTCGCGCATGTGCCTGATGGGCCGCAATGGCATGGGCAAGACGACGCTCCTCAAATGCATCATGGGCTTGCAAGCGGTGCGTTCCGGTGGCATCACTTTCGACGGAAGCGATTTGCTCCAGTGCGCCGCCGAGCAGCGGGCCAAGCTGGGCATCGGTTACGTTCCGCAGGGCCGCGAAATCTTTTCGCAATTGACTGTGGAGGAAAATCTGCGAGTGGGTTTGGGAGTCCGCAAGAACGGGCCTCGTACGATTCCGAGCCGCATCTTCGACCTGTTTCCCGTACTGAAGCAGATGCTGAACCGGCGAGGCGGCGACCTTTCGGGCGGGCAGCAACAGCAACTCGCGATCGGCCGTGCCCTGGTGCTCGAACCGAAGCTGCTGATTCTGGACGAGCCGACCGAAGGGATTCAGCCCAATATCGTCCACGAAATCGGCGACATCGTCCTGCGGCTGAACCAGGAAGAAGGGCTTACCGTGCTGCTGGTGGAGCAGAAGCTGCCGTTCGCACGGCGCGTGGCGAGCGAGTTCTGCATTCTCGACAAGGGCCGCCGTGTCGCTGCCGGCTCGATCGGCGAACTGACAGACGATGTGGTGCGCGCGCATCTGAGCGTGTGACACTGTGAGCGCTCGTCACTGAGAGCGCTCGTCCTTGACGACGAGAATCTGACACGGTATCATCTCGTCAAACGTGCGAGCTAACTTAGCTGTCTTGCTGATCGTGGCTGCGGTGCCGGCGCTGGCGCATCACTCGTTTGCGGCGGAGTACGACGGGACCAAACCGGTGAAAGTCAGCGGCGTAGTCACAAAAGTCGAGTGGACTAATCCTCACATCTGGTTTTTCATCGACGTGAAAGACGCGGACGGCAAGGTGAGCAACTGGGGCTTCTCGGGGGCGCCTCCCGGGGTGCTCATGAGGAGGGGGATCCTCAAGGAATCTCTGAAAATCGGGGACGTGATTAACGTCGAGGGCTTCCGGGCCAGGGACGGTTCGAATAACGGATCCGGCGGGTCCGTGACGTTCTCCGATGGCCGAAAAGTGTTCACGGCTTCGGCCGAAGATACCGTTCCCAAGGATGACAAGAAATGAGAAACGTCATATTTTGCGCCGCTCTCACAGCAGTGGCCGCGTTTTCGCAGACTCCGGCCATTCCGCACGCTGCCGATGGAAAGCCCGACTTTTCCGGATTCTGGTCCAACCCCCACCTGGCGGGCAAGCCTGGAATAACGGTCTTTTCGAAGGACAAAATGGCTCCCTTCAAACCAGGCGGGGAAGAGTTGTTTTATGAACCCCGCACCGGCGATCCTTATCACGACGAACCGCGGGCGTTTTGCTTCCCTTCCGGGTTCCCCTCGGGGTTCTTCGGGCCTTATCCGGTGCAGATCGTGCAGGGGAATGGGTATCTGGTGATGGTGACGGAGTTCCAAAGAATCACCCGGCTGATCCCGATGGACGGCCGCCCGCATCGCAAGGGTCTGGAGCCGACTTTTTATGGCGACTCGGTGGCGCATTGGGAAGGAGACACCCTGGTCATCGACAGCACCAACTACAAGCGCTGGTCGCTCGACGATTCCTATTACACGGACCCCAAGCATTACCGGATGCACACGGAAGCCTTTCACACCATCGAACGCTTGCGGCGGACGGACGCAAACACCATCGCCTATAAATTCACGGTCGACGATCCCAAGATTTTTTCGGCGCCCTGGTCGCAGGACTTTGAAATGAAGCTGCACCCGGAGTGGGACCAGGCGGGCCTGTACGAATTTGTCTGCGAAGAGAACAATCGATGCCCGGGTGGGCATTGTCAGAGCAAATAATATGAACCGGCGCGACTTCAATCGAAAGCTGTCCAGATTCGCAATGGGTGGGGCGGGCGTTTACGCTCTTGCGGCCGATGCAGCCCCGATCGTGGAAACCACGGCGGGCAAGATCCGTAGCGCCGTTGAGGAGGGGGTCAACGTCTTCAAAGGCGTCCCTTATGGCGCCGCCACGAGCGGCAAGAATCGCTTCATGCCGCCGCTCAAGCCCGAGCCGTGGACGGGCGTTCGCGATGCGCTGCGCTATGGCCCGAGCGCGCCCCAGGGCGACGGGCAAGCGATGGCGGCACAGACCCGTGGGGACGCCGCCAATCTCGCCAACCCCGGCGCGGGCGGCGCGGGACCCATGAGCGAGGACTGCCTGGTCCTGAACGTGTGGAGTCGCGGTCTGAATGACGGCGCCAAACGGCCTGTGATGGTCTGGCTGCATGGCGGCGGATTCGCCACCGGTTCCGGATCGAGCATCATGTACGACGGCGTCAATCTGGCCCGCCGCGGTGACGTTGTGGTGGTCACGATCAACCATCGCCTCAATGTCTTCGGGTTTCTGCACCTGGAAGATCTGGCGGGGGAGGCCTATACCAGTTCCGGCGATGCGGGCATGCTCGATCAGATCCAGGCGCTGGTTTGGGTGCGAGACAACATCACGAACTTTGGCGGCGATCCCGGCAATGTGACTATTTTTGGCGAATCCGGCGGCGGCAGAAAAGTGGCGACGCTGCTGGGCATGCCTTCCGCCAAGGGGCTGTTCCACCGGGCGATCATCGAGAGCGGGCCTGGCATTCACCTGCAACCCCGGGATCGGGCCACGGATCTGGCGCTCGCGTTTCTGGAAGAGCTTCATCTCAAGCCGAGTCAGGTGGCCGAGCTTCACACCATGCCCGCGCAACGAATCCTAGCCGCCTACACGGCGGTCGAGCGGCGCCTGGATTCGCAGGCGCGGGAGAAGGGCATCATTGAACAGCACGGGTTCGTGCCGACGGTGGGCGTAAGCGCACTGCCGTCCTACCCGTTCGATCCGGTTGCGCCCGAAGTTTCAGCCACCGTTCCCCTGCTCATCGGAACGAACAAACACGAACTTGCTTTACAGACTCGAGGCGATTCGAAGATCCATGACCGCCTCCTCACCGAAGAAGAATTGCGGGCGCGGGTTACGGTGATGGCCGGAAATGCGGCCGGGCGCGTGATGGACGTTTACAATCGCGATTATCCGGGGACGCATCCAGCCGTACGCTACATCCTGATGGGAACCGACCGGACCTATCGGCTGGACTCCATCACATTGGCACAGCGGAAAGCCGCACTGGGAAAGGCGCCGGTGTACATGTACTTGTTCGCGTGGGAAACGCCTGTGGACGGCGGCCGGATGCTGGCCCATCACGCGCTCGAGATCACGTTTGTGTTCGACAACACGGGCAAGGCTCGTGGCCCCTCGGGTGGCGGACCGAAGCGGACGGCGCTCGCCGAGAAGATGAGCGAGGCCTGGATCGCGTTCGCGCGGAGCGGCAATCCTAACAGGCCCACGCTGCCCCAGTGGCCCGCTTACAACGCGAAGACGCGGTCCACCATGATTTTCAACGACGAATGCAAGGTCGAAGACGATCCGGGCGGCGCGGAGCGGCATCTCTGGGAAACGGTCTAGCAGGCTGCTCGAAGATGACAAGCTAAAGCATGTCCCACTGGTGTAGTGCGGCAAGCAGACCAACGATTATCCAGATGCGCAAAAGGGGACTGGCTCGAATTTCGCCGGTTTTGCGAAATTCGTGCCTGGACCCTTTTGCCCCGTTTTCAAACCGTGTGCTACGCACCGGCAACGCCGGTACAGGCACGAATTTCGCAAACCCGGCGAAATTCGAGCCAGTCCCGGTTTTGCGCGCTCTACCGTTACT
>JBGPHB010000680.1:0-3787 GCA_041484155.1 Bryobacteraceae bacterium | reverse complement strand
GTACAGCCCCTTCTTATCGCCGAGCGACGCTGACGGCAGCATCCCGATCGATCCCGCCAGCACCCCCCCCACGTCACTCAAGATATCCCCAAACGTGTTCTCTGTAAGGATGACGTCGAACTGGGTCGGCCTGAGCACCATCTGCATGGCGGCGTTATCCACCAGCATGTGGTCGAGTTGAACATCCGGATACTCCGGGGCGATCCCCACCACCACGCTGCGCCAGAATTGCGAGACCTCCAGCACGTTGGACTTATCGACGTTCATTAGCTTCTTGCGGCGGTTTCGCGCGAGCTTGAACGCGGTATGCGTGACGCGCTCGACTTCCGCGCGAGTGTACGACATGGTGTTGAACGCACGATCGCCCTGAATTCCACGCGGTTCGCCGTAGTACAGCCCGCCGGTTAGCTCGCGCACGATCAACATATCCGTGCCTTGAACCACGTGATTCTTCAGAGGCGAAGATTCGATCAGCGACGGCCAGGTGCGCACCGGCCGCAAATTCGCGTACACGTCCAGCACCCTGCGAATGCCGAGCAGTCCCGCCTCCGGCCGCTGGCTAGGCGGCGACGAATCGAACTCCGGTAGCCCCACCGCGCCCATCAAAGTAGCATCCGCCTTCAGACACAGCGCTTCCGTTTCCTTGGGAAACGGCGTGCCGGTCTTGTGAATCGCCACCCCGCCCAACATCGCCTCCGACAACTCCAGCGTATGTCCAAACTTCTTCCCCACCGCCGCGAGCACGGCCCGAGCCGCACGAGTGACTTCGACACCGATCCCGTCCCCGGGCAAAAGCAAAATTCTTAGATTCATAAATGTGGGGCAGCCAGTCATGGCGGCGAGCCGGCCTCCAGGCCGGCTTTTTTTCTCACTCCGCCGCCACGCCCGCAGCCTTCGAGTCGTTCACCACTTCCCGAGCCAGCCCCGCAATCTCATCGTTGCGCAGACCCTTCTTCCGGTCCGCTAGCGCCGTGAAACGCAGGTACACCGCATCGAGCTGCTCTCGAGTCAGCGGAATCCCCAAATCCTCACACCGCTTGGCCAATGCGTGCCGCCCACTGTGCTTACCCAGCACCAACCGGGCCTCCGGCACCCCCACCGACTTCGGCTCAATAATCTCGTAGGTAGTCCGCTCTTTGAGGTATCCGTCCTGGTGGATGCCCGCCTCATGCGAGAAAGCATTCTCGCCCACAATCGCTTTATTGGGCTGCGGTCCGAAAGTAATCAACGAGGTGAGCAACTGGCTCGCCGGGAAAAGCTGCTCGGTTACGATGCGTGTTTCAAAAGGCAACAGATCCCGCCGCGTATTGATGGCCATCACGATCTCTTCGAGCGCCGCGTTGCCGGACCTCTCGCCGATCCCGTTGATGGTGCACTCGACCTGCCGCGCGCCCGCCTGCAGCGCCGCCAGCGAGTTTGCCGCCGCCAGCCCGAGGTCGTCGTGGCAATGAACGCTTACTACCGCGGAGTCGCCCAGCGCCTTCACCATTCTGCCGATCAGCGCCCCATATTCTTCCGGCACCGAGTACCCCACAGTGTCCGGAAGGTTGACCGTCCGCGCACCCGCCCCCACTACGGCGCGCGAAATTTGCTCCAGATAGTCCCAGTCCGTCCGCGTGGCGTCCTCGGCCGAAAACTCCACGTCGTCGCAATACTGCCGCGCCAGTGTCACCGCGGACACCGCTTCGTCCAGCACTTGCTGCCGCGACTTCTTCAACTTGAATTTCAAATGGATGTCGCTGGTGGCGATGAAGGTGTGAATGCGCGGCCGCCGCGCATTGCGCAGCGAGTGCGCCGCCCGCTCGATGTCCAGCCGGTTAGCCCGCGCCAGCGCCGCCACGTGCGCACACGGAAATTCGCGGCTGACGGCATCCACCGCTTCCGAATCCCCTTCCGACGCGATCGGGAACCCCGCTTCCAGGATGTCCACGCCCAACTCCACCAGCTTTGCCGCCATCCGGAGCTTCTCTGGCACGGTCATGCTGCATCCGGGCGACTGCTCTCCGTCCCGGAGAGTCGTATCGAAGATGTATACTCGATCCACCATAACTCCATCATGCCACCGGTCTTTGCGATTTGACAAATTCATAATCTTCGTGGACTATATAAGTTAGATTTATGGAGCTCCATCCGCTTCGCGTCTTCTTGACAGTGGCGGCGGAGAAGAGTTTTTCTCGCGCGGCCGAGAAGCTACTCCGCACCCAGCCGGCTATTTCGCTGTCCATCCAGCGTCTGGAGAGCGAGCTTGGCGAGAAGCTCATCGACCGTTCCGCCAAGGATCTATTGCTCACCGACGCAGGAAAGATCGTACTTGAGTATGCCCGCCGTTTCGAGAACCTGCAAGGCGATCTCGAAAACGCGATGGCCGAGTTGCGCGACAAGTCCGCTGGCCGCCTCACCATCGGCGCCAACGAATCTTCCACGCTTTACCTGCTCGACCACATCGAGCGCTATCGCAAGCGGTACCCCAAGATCAAGGTGCAGGTCCGGCGCAGTCTGTCGAGCAAGATTCCTGCCGAGCTCATCGACGGCGACCTGGAGCTCGGCATCCTGACGTACGACCCTGAAGACGAGCGCCTGGTGTCGACCGTCATCTATACCGATCACCTGGCCTTCGTGGTGTCTCCCACCCATCGATTCGCCTCGCGCGCCCAGCTCTCGATCACCGAGCTAGGCACAGAAACATTCATCGCGCACAACGTGGTATCGCCGTACCGCGCCTTGGTATTGCGCGAGTTCCAGCGCCAAAAAGTGCCGCTCAACATGGACCTGGAAATGCCGACCGTGGAAGCGATCCGTAAGATGGTCCAGCGCAACGAAGGCGTGGCTTTCCTGCCACGTATGTGCGTCGAAGACGAGCTGCGCCACGGGATCCTTCGCGAGGTCAAGGTGAAGGAGATGAAGGTGGATCGCCAGATCCGACTGGTTTACCCCGCCCGCCGCGTCCTAAGCCACGCCGCGAAGGCCTTCCTGGAACTGGTGCAGGGTTGAGGTTGTCTACGGGTTCGTAGCCCGCCATAAGTTCGCGCGCATCGTTATGAAATTGCGGTCGAAGGACCAGACTGGAACTTCGAGTCGAAAACTCAAGGCCGCAACTACAGCATCCACCAGAGTAATGGGATGGTCAGCAAACCGTTTGAGGCGACTGCCTGCCAGTTGGTAGTCCCCCGGCTCCGGGTTGACCAGGACGGCGCCCTCAAAGATCTCGTCCAGCCACTGGCACGCATACTCGCCGCCGAGCCGGCGGAGGACTAGCGTGTGAGCCTCGCAGAGATTCGGATAGCTAACCGCTACTGCGAAATTGCGCTTTCCGATAGACTCCAAATCCGCCACTGCCCGGCGGTGTAGCTGGTCAGATGGATCGGCGAGCGCATAAAGCGGTCCTGTGTCAGCGAGAACAACCGCCTTCATTCACCGGCCAGATAACGATCGTGGCGAAGACTGGCATCTCGCGCACCGCTGCCTTTCTTGGCAGGCGTGATCCGCAGTTTCTTGGGTCCGGCCATGAATCCCCGACGGCCGAGAAACTCTCTGAGTGCCGTTTGAACCACCGTTGTCAGCGCTGGACAGATTCCTGCTGCTGGAGATAGGACTCCAGCGTGGCTTCGATGTCATCCGTGATGGTGACCGTCGCCCGTCGCATGGTTTCAATTTATCACCAATTTCACCAGTTGGTGATAAGATCAAGGTATGAGGCGCGCTACCATCACACTTCCGGATGAGATCGATTCGGCACTGGATGCTTATCTGCAGGAACGGGATGCTTCACCCACTCTTACGGCCGTGG
>JBGPHB010000679.1:0-3799 GCA_041484155.1 Bryobacteraceae bacterium | reverse complement strand
CGCGTGACGGCGGCCCGGATCCGCCGGCATCGTGGCCGGCTCGGCGCGCAACGGAGACGTCGGATGCATGGCGCGTCCACGATTGCGGTCGCTTGGTCTCGGGGGCCCGCTCGGTGGTCCGCCAGGACCACGCATCAAAGGCTGGCCTGGACGAACTGGACCGGTATAAATCGGACGTCCCGGCACGGGACTCGCCGGACGGCTGGTTGGCATTCCGGGCCGAGGCATCGCCGGAGCACCGGGGGCTCCGGGCTTTGCGAGCCGCGCCACCATGTCCGGCCGAGGGGGCACCACGGGTCGCGCGGCGGGCTGCCCCGCCAGATTCGGTTTCGCTGGTGGACGCAGCGGGCTGCCTCCGCCGACGGGTTGCATGGACGCTGTTGACGCAGCCTGAGCGGCGGGTCTGGGAGTCGGACGCGGCGTGGGAATGCTCGGGACCATGCTTGGACCGGGGCTTGGAACCGTGCTTGTAACGGGGCCCGCCGTTGGCGGCGTGCGCAACGCGCCCGGTGTCGCCAGAGACGGAGGAGCCTTCGGCACGTCTCCGAGCCCGGGCGGAAGCGGCTGCCGGGGGCCGGAAAGAATCTGTCCGGGACGTGGAGGCGGCACCGGCCGGGCCGGGATCGCCGAGCCTCGCGTCACCGTTGGTCCAGTCGCGAGTGGTGGACGCAATGGGTGCGACGAGCGTGGCGGTAGCGAGAGATCCTCCGCGCTTTCTTTGGGTGCTTCGGGCGTGACCGGCGCCAGTTCGGTTTTGGCGATAGGCTGGGTGCGCGCCGGCGCGGGAGCAGGCGCGGTTTCCTTGGGAGCGCGAGCAGCCTGCTGGTCCGGCTCATCGACTATCGCGGGCGCGGCGCCATCGCCGCCCGTCAGCCGGTGGCGGATTTGCAAGGCCAAATCGTCGTCCAGCGAACTAGAATGTGTTTTCTTGTCGGTGACGCCTAGCTCGGGCAGAACATCAATGATTACGTTGGGTTTGACCTCGAGCTCGCGGGCCAGCTCGTTGATGCGAATTTTACTCATACGGTGTCGCCCTGACGCAGGATCCTCCAGCACCAAGGTTTCAGACAGCTCGACTTTCTCCTCGCTCCGGAAAACGCTCACTTGGTTTCCGGATGCTCCGTGTCATCTATCGTAACAGATTCATTTTCGGCCTCGGCCTGATTTAGATCAAGCGGGTTTGTATCCACTTGGTTTGGAGGCTCCGCACTGGGTGGCTCCGCCGTCAGCGGTGGTGCTTCTGCAACCGGTTCCTCGGCAGCGAGTCCTTCGGCCGGCGCCTGCGCCGCGGACTCCGTGGAGCCCTCGACGGAGGCCTCGAACTGCCCATAGTAGCTATTCACCGCTAGCTGGATCTGCTCCACCACTTCCGGATCGATCCCCTCGATCTCCTCGAGTTGCTCCGGTGTCATCGACCCGAGCCTTTCGACCGTCGGAATTTCCGCCAGCATGAGCTTCTCGACCACCTTTTCGGTGAGCCCATGATCGATCAACACGGAAACCGGAGCGCCGGGCACCACCGCGGCCATCTGCGACTCGACTTCCTGGCGCTTTTCCTCTTCGCTCTTGATGTCGATTCGCCAGCCGAGCAGCTTCGCCGCCAGCCGCACATTCTGCCCTTTCTTGCCGATGGCGAGCGAGAGCTGCGTGTCGTCCACAATTACTTCCATGTGCTTGTCCGCCGGATCGATAATCGAAACGCGCGAAATTTTGGCTGGGCTCAAGGCATGGGTGGCAAAACCCACCGGGTCCTCGTTGTATTCGATGATGTCGATCTTTTCGCCCCGCAGTTCGCGGATGATGGACTGTACGCGCATGCCCTTCATGCCGACGCAAGCGCCCACGCTATCCACGTCGCGATCGCGGCTGGAGACGGCGATCTTGGTACGCTCGCCCGCTTCGCGCGCGCATCCTTTGATGACCACGGTGTTGTCGTAGATTTCCGGCACTTCCTGTTCGAACAGGCGCATCACCAGCTCGGGCGCCGCACGCGACACCAGCACGCCCGCGTTCTTGCCGGCTTTCTCCACGCTCCGGATCACGCAACGGATGCGGTCGCCGACGCTAAAGCTCTCCAGCCTGGATTGTTCTTTCTTGGGCAGCCGGGCCTCCGTCTTGCCGAGGTCGGCCACCAGGTCCTGGCCTTCCACGCGTTTGACGATGCAGGTGACCAGCTCGCCGACCCGGCCCGAGTATTCGGAGAAGATATTCTCGCGCTCGGCCTCGCGGACTTTCTGCAAAATCACCTGTTTGGCGGTTTGGGCGGAGATACGGCCGAGGGCTTCGGTCGGCTTGGGGAAGCGGATCTCCGTCTCCAGCTCGGCGTCGGGCTTGAGGGCGCGCGCCGCCTCGAGGGAGATCTCCTTGTCGGGATCGGTTACCTCCGGCACCACGCGCCGGACCCCGAAAATCTGGATCGCGCCGGTCTGCTCGTCGAATTCCGCTACCATGTCTTCGGTGGTGCGGAAGTGCTTGCGCGCCGCGACCAGCATCGCGTCCTTCACCGCGTCCAGGATGATCTTCGGCTCGATACCTTTTTCTTTGCTTAAGATCTCGATGGACTGATAAATCGTTCCTGGGTTCATAATGAATCCGCTTTTCCGTTTTTCCGGGGATTACCACTCGAACTTGAGATTCGCCTTTTCCACCTGATCGAGCGGAAACGTGACGCTCCGGCCAGGGGACGGTTCGAGGGTGATGATTCCTTCCGCGAAGCTCTTGAGCGCTCCCACCCAGTGGCGCTGGTTTTCCACCGGCTGGCGCAGCACGACTTTGACTTTCTGGCCGACAAAACGCTCGAATTCACGGGGCTTGCTGAGCTTGCGTTCGACTCCGGGCGAGCTGACTTCGAGCGTATAATGCGCGCCCGGCACCACGTCCTCGACATCGAGGATGGTGCCGACTTGTTGGGAGATGAATTCGCAATCGGCGTGCGTGACGCCTTCCGGTTTATCGATAAAAATACGCAAAACACGGGCGCTGCCGCCGCCCAGCATCAGCGCTTCGACGATCTCGATCCCGGCGCTCGATCCGACTCTCTCGGCGATCTCCATCACCTTCGAATTGATCCCTTCGCGATTCTTGTCCGACATACAAGCAATAAAAAAGTGGGCTTTCGCCCACTTCCTAAGCTCGACACCTGACTTCAGTATACACGACCCACCTCACCGCAAGGGTCAATGTGGGCGTTTCTTGCCGTTGGTACTCTTCCCGACCGAGTCCAGCCACCGGTCGAACCTCTGATCGGTGCGCTTTTGCGCTGCGGTGAGTTCTTCCAGAGCGCTTGCCACGTCTGTAACTTTTTCCTGGAGGGTTTTTTGGCCTCGCTCAAGCCTCACCAGCATGTTCATGCCGGTCTTAACTAAAGTCTGCAACCCCTTAATCTGCCGGTCCATCCGATCAGCGCGGATCTCGGCCTTTTCCTGGCGCGCGGTAACAGACGCCAGATTGTCGAGGATGAACTGCATCGTCCGCTCGGTGTTCATTTAGGTCTCACCTTTCCCGAGAATAGCATCTCAACCCGATGCCGCGCGGCCTTTGATTACGCCCAGAATCTGTTCCCCGTACCGCTCCGCCTTCTTGACTCCGATCCCCGGCACCTCGCACAAATCCGCGATGGTCTTCGGCGCGCGGCGGCACAGCGCGTCCACTGTCGCGTCATGCAAGATGATGTACGCAGGCAGTTTCAGTTCCTTGGCGAGCATCCGGCGCCACTCGCGTAGCGCATCCCGAAGCTTTTGATCGGCCGGCAGTTCAGCCGCCAGGCGCTTCGGTCGAGCCATTGGAGCCGGAGCGGCCT
>JBGPHB010000678.1:0-3802 GCA_041484155.1 Bryobacteraceae bacterium | reverse complement strand
CTGTAAGGAATTGTCCTCTTTTGTCCTCTCAACCCGCTCCCTTACGGTCGCGGTTCGGTAAGCGGCTGATTGCGCAGGGTGCCGATACCGAACCGCGACAGTAATGGAGCGGGCTGAACGAATTCCTTACACCTTCTGACGCGCGGGGCTTTCGAAACTGCCGGCAAGCCCCGCCCGTCAGGGCGGGGTTCAGTGGCGGTTGTGTTTATCCGTGGCCCAAGCGTTTCTTTCAGCGCTTAACCTGATCGACGTCCACATCAAGGTTATGCCCGATCCGGAAACCATACATCCCATCCGCGTGAACTTTGCTCTTCGCCAGCCGTGTCACCTCCGTCCCGTTGACTGTAAAGATCACGTTATCGCCCTGCACCTGAACGCCCAGCGTATTGGCCTGCCGTCCATCCGCCCCCTGCTTGACGATTGCTGCGTGTGCCGTCCAGTCGACCACCGTCTTCGGCGGCGCGTTTCCTTCGCGGTTAGCGATGAAGTAATCGCCCTGGTTGCGCACCAGAAAGTACGAGTAAGTCTGAGTCGGCCCCGCCAGATTGCTCCCGCCGATCATCAGTCCGTAAGAGATCGGGTGGGAAGGCGCCTTCAACTGAGTGAGGCGCGCGGAGAACTGGTAGTTGCCGGACTTCGTCCAGTCGCCTTTGAAGAACGTGGCGGCGGATCCCATCGTGAAGTGGAATATCTCGCCGGCTTGCGTGAACACGACCTGGTCCGCGGTTCCGCGGTCCGCGCGCGCTTTCCAGCCAGCCGGAAATTTGCCGTTGCCGGATATCGCCCGGTCCGGGTCGTTGTCTTGGGCGCTTGCCGAGAAAGTCAATATCAGTAGGAATGCGGCTAGGTTGCTCATGTGAGTAAGTATACAAAACCGCGCTACAATCGATCTTCCGCATGCCCACCAACCGACTTGCGCGCGAGAAGAGTCCCTACCTGTTGCAGCACGCGCACAATCCAGTCGACTGGTATCCCTGGGGCGAGGAGGCGTTCGCCAAGGCGGCGCGCGAGAACAAGCCGATCTTCCTCTCGGTCGGTTATTCGACCTGCCACTGGTGCCACGTGATGGAACGCGAGTCGTTTGAAGACGAGGCTGTCGCTGAGGTCTTGAACCAGCATTTCGTGCCCGTGAAGGTCGACCGCGAAGAGCGCCCCGACGTGGATCGAATCTACATGCTGTTTGTGCAGGCGTCCACAGGAAGCGGAGGCTGGCCAATGTCGGTGTGGCTCACGCCGGAACGGAAGCCGTTCTTCGGCGGGACCTATTTTCCACCCGACAATCGCTACGGGCGTCCGGGATTCCGAGCCATTCTTGAAAACCTGTCGCGCGCTTGGCGCGAGGACCGGACGCGGATTGAACAATCCGGCGCCCAAGTGCTGGCGCAGCTCAGTGAATACGCTCAGGTTTCGAGCGCCGGCGCTGCGCCCGACAAAGAAGCGCTCGATTCGGCCTTTATCGCGTTCCGTCGAATGTTCGATTCCAAGCTCGGCGGATTTGGAAGCGCGCCCAAGTTTCCGCGGCCCAGTGTCTTCAATTTCCTGCTCCGCTATTTCGCCGAGACCAAGAATGAAGAGGCGCTCGATATGGTGCTGCTCACGCTTCGCGAGATGGCCAAGGGTGGCATGAATGACCAACTGGGCGGCGGCTTCCATCGCTACTCGGTCGACGAGCGGTGGTTCGTCCCCCATTTTGAAAAGATGTTGTACGATCAGGCGCAGTTAGCCATCTCCTATTTGGAGGCGTTTCAAATCACCCGCGACGGCCAGTACGCCGCAGCGGCGCGCGAGATCTTTTCCTATGTACTGCGCGATCTGACCAATCCCGACGGAGCATTCTATTCGGCCGAAGACGCTGATAGCGCGACCGATGCGGCGCGCCCGAGGGAGAAAAGCGAGGGGGCGTTTTACATTTGGGGCAGGGAAGAGATCGACGCCGTTCTTGCGTCCGACGATGCCGCTGTTTTCCACTATCGCTTCGGCGTCGAGGAGGGGGGCAATGTACAAGAGGATCCGCACGGTGAGTTCGGCGGGCGTAATATTCTTTCGCAGTCGCATTCGTTGGAGGAGGTGGCTGGGCACTTCAACGTCGAGCTGGAGGAAGTCCGGGCTGTTTTGGGAAATGCTTCGGGCAAGCTGCTGGAGGTCCGCTCGGCACGCCCCCGTCCGCACCTGGACGACAAGATCCTCACCGCCTGGAACGGTCTGATGATTTCGGCTTTCGCCAAGGGTGCGCAAATTGTCGACGAGCCGCGTTATGCCGACGCCGCGCGCGGGGCGGCAAGTTTCATCCGGCAGCGTCTGTGGGATGACCAACGCGGTGTTCTGCTGCGACGCTACCGTGACGACGAGTCCAAGATCGACGGGTTCCTGGACGACTACGCGTTCTTCATCAACGCCCTTCTCGATCTCTACGAAACCACTTTCGATCCCGAGGACTTCGCGTTCGCCGCGCGTTTGGCGGAGCGCGCGATGGAGCTGTTTGAAGATAAGGATAACGGCGGATTCTTCAGCACTGCGGCCGGCGGTACGGATCTGGTGCTGCGGCTCAAGGACGACTACGATGGCGCCGAGCCCTCGGGTAACTCCGGCATGGCGCTGGCCCTCTTACGACTGGCGCGGATGACCGATCGGAGCGACTTCCGGAGCGCGGCCGAGCGAACCCTGGCGGCCTTTGCCTCACGGCTGAAATCGGCGGGAGCTGGGGTGCCGCAGATGCTGGTCGCGCACGCCTTCGCGCTGGCGGGTCCCCGGGAGATCGTGTTCGCAGGTCCGCGCCAAAATGGGGAAATGCACGCGATGCTCGCGGCGGTGCACCGGCGTTTCTTGCCCAACGCAGTCGTGATGATGGCGAGCGAAGCGGCGCACCCGATGCCGGCGATGGAGCGTCGCGCCACCGCCTACGTGTGTGAGAACTACGCCTGCAAACTCCCCACCACTGACGTGAATCAGTTGGAGGAGTTGCTACAATAACCGTGTATGGAAAGACCAGCAGCAACTACTCTCAGAGGTAACCCGATGACGGTGATCGGGCCGGAGCTGAAGGCCGGCGACAAGGCGCCCGATTTTCACGCGGTGGATGATTCGCTGAAACCGATCGACTTAGCGGCCACCGGGAAAGGGGTCCGGATTTTCAGTGTCGTGCCGTCGCTCGACACGCCCGTCTGTGACGCCCAGACCAAGCGCTTCAACGAAGAAGCCGGCAAACTCCCGGACGTGAGCATTTACACGGTCAGCATGGATCTTCCGTTTGCGCAAAAGCGGTGGTGCGGCGCGTTCGGCGTGGATCGCGTCAAGATGGTTTCCGATCATCGCGGCGGCAACGGCTCCTTCGGCGAAAACTACGGGACGCTGATCAAGGACCTGCGTATCATGAGCCGGGCGATCTTTGTCGTCGACAAAGAGAACAAGATCCGCCACGTCGAGTACGTCAAGGAAGTGGCCGATCATCCCAACTATGAATCGGCGTTGAAAGTTGCGAAATCGCTCACCGGTGGCGCAGCCGCCGCGTAGATGGAAGCGGATCACTCTTCGCATGAACGGCGCGTCCTGCTGGAGCTGAAGGCCAAAGGCTATCTGCCGGCGACCGTCTACGACATCGGTGCGTCCACCGGGATTTGGTCCGACTACATCGCTAGCGTGCTGCCGGAAGCGGAATTCCATCTATTCGAGCCGCTGGCCCATCACGTCGATTTCTACGGCGAGCAATTCCAGGCCCGGGTGGAACGCCTGCCTAGTCTGAAACTCCATCCGGTCGCTCTTGGCGATGTTAGCGATCGTGTGGACATGTCGGTATTTCATGACG
>JBGPHB010000677.1:0-3804 GCA_041484155.1 Bryobacteraceae bacterium | reverse complement strand
CCCCGCCCTGACGGGCCGGGCTTTGTCGTGCGTTTACAACACCCCGCAAGCCCCGCCCGTCAGGGCGGGGTTCGGCAGGGCTCTGCTGCTCGGTGGTGATTTTTCAGACCTCAGACTCAGCCTCGGGGCAGGGGAATGACCTTGGGAGTCTCGCCCCTTTGGAGGCGCAGGTTAATCTGCTCGATCGCCCCGTCGCACTCAGCCACGCTTTCAGCTAGATAGTGAGCCCCGGCGGCGGTCAAACGCCGCCCGGCGTCCATCAGAATGACTTCCTTTTTTGCGGTTGGGGCGTCGAACCATTCGGCCTCGGTCAATCCGGCCTCGTTGCCAGTCCGGGTGATGCCGATGGTCCACATGCCGGCATTGAGACCCTCTTCAATATCGCTGGGTGTATCGCCGATCTTAACGTAAGTGCTCAACGGGAATCTTTCCAGGCGGATTGCATTCAAGTAACACATCCAAGGAGTGGGCCGGCCGGAGGGGACTTCGTCGGGGCAGACTGAGGAGTCCGGCTCGAACCCCTGCTCGCGTGCGTTCGCAACCAGGTAGTCGAGCATGGTGCGTGTGTAACCAGTGGTCGTCCCGATCTTGAGCCCCTGTGACCGGAACCGGCCAACCGCGGCTGCGACCCCGGCAATCACATCGGAGTATTGTCTCAAGCACTCGAGTTGCTTGGGCACAAAGCATTCGTACAGAGCCTCCGTGTCGGCAGCCGCAGGAGCGCTTCCGTGCACTCTGCCCCACTCCGCCCGGACGCGCGGGATTTCGAGGGTGCGCTGAATGTGGGACTTCTTCGCCAGCCCCATGAACATGCGCGCCTCAGCTATCGAAATCGGAACCCGCGCTGCTGCGAAGACCTCTTGCAGCGTGACGACCGGGGCGCGGCTGCCATGATCCACCACGGTTCCGGCCCAATCCAGAATCATGCCCTGGAGTCTCATAAGCCCATCCGATTGGCCGTGCGCTCCGCTAACCCAAAGGAAAGCGTCATGCCGGATCCGCCCGCCGCTGTCAGGATATGCACCCCGCTCGACGGTTCGGCTTCAAAGAAAGGCTTCTCGGGATGCAGCGAATAGACTCCGTGCCACCGTTGCGCAATATGCCACTCCGGCAGGCGCAGGAACGTCCGAGCCTCGCGCAGGATCAATTCGTCCAGCTCGGGCTTGTCGAAAATGTCGGTACACAGCCCATATTCGTGAGAATCGCCGAGGGTAATCTCGCCGCTGGCGGTTTGGGAGGCGAGGACATGAATCCCCCAGCGCTCATATTCGGGCTTTTCCCGCGCCACGCGATGTTTCAGCTTCGCCAAAGTCGAGCAGATCTGGAAGGCTTTGTAGAACCGCAACGTCAGCCCCGCCGCGAGCGCCGGCCCGAGTTGCCATCCACCCGGCTGAGGCGCGGTGCGCATCATCTGGAGCTTGCAGCGTGTCAGTCCGCTGGCCGCAAAAACCTCCGGAAAGAGAGTTTCAAAATCGTCGCCCGAGCAGACGACGGCGCTGTCTACTTCCCACCGTTCCGCCGCGGTCTCGACGACCGGCAGGTCAATTCTTCGGACCGCCGCTCCGAACCTGATGTCTGCGCCGATCGCCCGCAAATACTCCGGCAGGTTGGCAACAATCTGCCTCGGATCCACCGTCAACTCAGTCTCGCTAAAGAGCCCGCCTTTGAGACTCTCCGCCCGCACAGCCTGGCTGCGTTGAAGCACCTCCGCCGGTTCCAACCATTCACACGGATAACCTGATCCCGGGCCAATTTCCGCAAACTCGCGAAGCACGGCCGCTTCGTCCTCGTGATTGGCGACGTGTAGCGACCCGGTCGGAAGAAATGGCAACTTCGTGGCCTGCAACACTTCGGTCCAGATTTCGCGGCTGCGCATCGCCATCGCGTGCATCTCGCCCGCGGGCTGGCCGATCGGCCACACCATCCCGAAGTTCCGGACGGACGCGCCGCTCGCCCGCGGCCCGCGCTCGAAGAGCACTACCTTTCGTCCCCGCCACGCCAACATGTAGGCGTGAGCCAAACCCAGAATGCCGCCTCCAACGATGGCGACCTCCGCCCGTTGAATCATCGTCCCCAGAATACGGGACGACCCCGCTCCGCATGATGACATTTTCATTTCACTTGCGTCATCGTGTAGAAACTACATTCGGCGTATGCTGGAACGGTGTTCACCCGGATCGCTTTACTGCTCCTGTTGTTGCTTTTTTCGGCCTCGGCCCAGTCCAGTCTGGTCCTGATTTCGATCGATGGACTGCGGCCGGATTATGTTTTCGACGCCGCGAAATACGGGCTTCGCATTCCCAACCTGCGGCGGATCGTCGCCGAGGGGACATACGCCACCGGTGTTCACGGCGTGGTCCCGACCCTCACTTACCCAAGCCACACGACCATCCTGACCGGCGTATCACCCGCGAAACACGGGATCTATTCGAACACGACCTTCGATCCTCTGAGCAAGAATCAGCAGGGCTGGTATTGGTACTCGGAAGATATCCAAGTGCCCACGCTATGGTCCGTCGCATCGGATGCCGGATTTACGATCGCGAACATTCACTGGCCCGTCAGCGTGGGTGCGCCGATCACCTACAATCTTCCACAGATTTGGCGTACCGGTACACCGGACGACCGTAAAATGCTCCGGGCGCTGGCAACCCCCGGTCTCCTGGCGCAATTGGAAGCAAAGCTCGGCCCCTACGCCGACGGAATCGACGAGAGCATTGAAGCGGACGAGACTCGGGCCCGGTTTGCGGCTTATCTAATTGAAATGAAAAAACCGCGCTTCACGACCGCCTACTTCACCGCGCTGGACCACGAGCAGCACCAACATGCGCCGTTTAGCCCGGAAGCGTTGGCGACACTGGAACGGATCGACAAAATCGTGGGCACGCTTCGCGCTTCCGCCGAAGGCGTGAGTCCCCGCTCGATTGTATGCGTGGTCTCCGATCACGGCTTCTCCAAGACGAACGCCGAGGTAAACCTATCCGTCCCGCTGGTCACCAGTGGATTCATCCGGCTTGACGAGAACAAAGCGATCCGATCGTGGACAGCGGCCGTCTGGCAGGCGGGTGCTTCGGGGGCAGTGGTCCTGAAGAGTCCGGGAGATCGAGCCTTGCAAGACCAAGTCGAAAAACTGTTCCGTGGATTAGCCGCCGATCCCACGAATGGAATTCATCGAATCGTAAACGCGGACGACTTGAAAATGCTCGGAGGGTTTCCGGGAGCAAGCTTCTTGGTCGACCTTGCGCCAGGCTTTCAAATGGGCTCGCGGCTCACGGGCCCGCTGGTAACGGCAAAGGCTCGCGCCGGTGGCATGCACGGGTATCTCCCCTCCGCGCCCGAGATGAACTCCAGCTTCTTCATTGCGGGCGACGGGATTCCCAAGGGACACTCGCTCGGCGAAGTCCGGATGGAGGAAATTGCGCCGACGCTTGCGAGACTGCTCGGACTAAGATTACGGGTCGGCGACGGCAAGGACCTGCTTCCCCATTGAGATTGTGTAGGAGAATGGATCTCTGATGGATACGATTACCGTTCTTGCACTCACATTTGCGATTGGCGTTATCGCGGGCCTGCGCTCGTTGACCGCGCCAATGGTTGTCAGTTGGGCTGCGCGCCTGGGGTGGATCAACCTCCAAGATTCGTGGCTGGCCTTCATGGGCTACGCAGCGACGCCGTACATTTTCACGGTGCTCGCGCTCGCTGAACTGGTGAATGACAAACTCCCGAATACGCCGAGCCGGAAGATACCGGCGCAGGTTGGGGCCCGAATCCTCATGGGCGCAGTCTCGGGCGCCGCGCTTGGCT
>JBGPHB010000676.1:0-3810 GCA_041484155.1 Bryobacteraceae bacterium | reverse complement strand
CAGGAGGATGAAGGTCGAGGGTTGGCAGCTTGCACACCCGGAGAACACGATCGAAGTCTTCCTCCGATGATTGCGGCGGAATCTCTGGCACCACTCCGTTTGTGCGGGGAAGGAGAGCCTTCGATAACAAATCGAACTTCTCGGCGAACAGCGCTGCTCTTGATCGATACAACCGGAGAGCGCCCTGTGAGTCTTCATCTCCTCGATTCTTGAACTGATCGTTCCAACTCCGAGACACGCGCTCTCCAGCATCTTATGACTTTCCTGGTCGTCGAGGCCGAAACAGCCTAAATTCGACTCCAGCTTGAAATCGGTTTCATTGATGGACGTAATCTTCAACTGAAGCGCCGATTCAGGAATGTCGAGCTCCTTCACTTGGCGGAGTTTCAAGAGGACCGACCGTTTCACGACTCGGGACTGAACTCTAAGCTCTTTTACGAAATCCAGCAACGCTTCGCTCTTTGGAATCGCGAACGGAGGCTCAGAGCGAGGCAGCAGTGCTTGGAAGATCGCGCTCTCGCTTCATCAGGTCCACTTCGGACACGTAACCGTAAAGATTGCGGCGAACGTCCTGAATACAGCGGTGAAGGTAGGTATTGTAGTTGCCGCCTTGTACCACGATCAAGCTGAACGCGAATGATCCTAGGGGCAAGGAGGGCTTATTACGCACAGGTTCCCCTGACTGACCTGACGAGACAATCTGATTCGGGTCCAGCTCCAGCTGGAGCGAACCCGAATTGAGCAGTGCAGTCACGTGCGAGACACCCAGAATACGCACGAGAGGAACAAACTCTGTGAAGCGGATCGTCTGAAGAATGTACGTGTCGAAAAGCAGTAGTCGTCGCAATAGAGCCGGCACGTGGGAATTCGGCGTCTCAGGCTCTTGAGTTAGTTCAGGAAACGGCGCAATCAGACGATCCTGACTCTGGTCCATACCTGAATAATACGAGGTGACGCTCTGCAAAGTTCACGAGAACATTGGAACCCATCAGGCCTAATACTTGCTTCACGCCTATCAGCCGGCGCCGGCATAGGCCAGCGCCGCGTCAAGGTCCAAGGGCGTAAGAGTCGGATAGCTGGAAAGAATCTCCTCGCGCGGAAATCCCGCCGCGAGGTTGTCCAGCAACACCGACACCATGATCCTCGTGCCCCGAATGCACGCCTTTCCATGACAAACGTTGGGGTCGACGCTGATACGATTCCGCCACGTCTCCATACCGCGATTGTACTCTCCCCTCGCTCTCGCATGCTATCGTAATTGTTTCTACACATGCCCACTTCCACCCCCATCACCGTCGCGCACGGCGACGGCATCGGCCCCGAGATCATGGCCGCTACCCTGCACATTCTTAAGGACGCCGGCGCCCGCCTGGACATCGACACCATCGAAGTCGGCGAAAAGGTCTACCTGAGCGGCAACACCTCCGGCATCGCGCCCAGCTCCTGGGCGTCGCTCCGCCGCACGAAGGTTTTTCTCAAAGCCCCCATCACCACCCCCCAGGGGGGCGGCTACAAGAGCCTCAACGTGACCACGCGCAAGATGCTCGGCCTTTACGCCAACATCCGCCCGTGCGTCTCCTATTACCCGTTCGTCCGAACCAAGCACCCGGTGATGGACCTGGTCGTGGTCCGTGAAAACGAAGAGGATCTGTACGCCGGCATTGAGTACCGCTGCACGCCCGACGAAATCGTAGCGCTCAAAGTCATCTCCCGCCCCGGCAGCGAGAAAATCGTCCGCTACGCCTTCGAGTACGCCATGCGATACAAGCGGAAAAAGGTCACCTGCTTCGCCAAGGACAACATCCTGAAGATGACCGACGGCAGCTTCCGCAAGATCTTCGAGGAGATCGGCGCAGAGTACCCGCAGATCCAACAGGAACACTGGATCGTCGATATCGGCGCCGCCAAGATGGCCGATACCCCCCAAGCCTTCGACGTCATCGTCATGCCCAACCTCTACGGCGACGTCCTCTCCGACGTGGCCGCGCAGATCGCCGGCTCCGTCGGTCTGGCCGGCTCCTCCAACATCGGCAGCCAAGCCGCCATGTTTGAAGCCATCCACGGTTCGGCGCCTCGCCGCGCCGGTCAAAATCTTGCGAACCCTTCCGGTCTGCTCAATGGCGCCCTCCTGATGCTGGTTCACATCGGCCAGATCGATATCGCCGAGCGCATCCACAACGCCTGGCTCCGCACTCTGGAGGACGGCGTCCACACCTACGACATCTTCCAGGAAGGCATCAGCAAGCAGAAAGTCGGCACCAAGGAGTTCGCGCAGGCCGTGGTGGCGCGCCTCGGGCAGAAGCCTCAAAAACTCAAGGCCGCCGAATACTCCACCACGCCCCGGCCGCCGCTCAAGCTCCCCGTCCCAGGGCCGGCGCCGAAAATGGATCTGGTCGGCGTCGACGTTTACATCGAGTGGCCTTCCCGCGAACCCAACAGTCTGGCCGCTGTGATCGGGAAAGCTTCCGCCGACGGGCTCGATTTCGAGATGATGGCAAACCGCGGCGTCAAAGTCTGGCCCGACGGCTCTCCCGAAACCCTGTGTACGGATAACTTCCGCTGCCGCTTCCTGGGCAATCAGGTCACACCCAAGAAAATCGTCGCGCTGCTGGACCGCGTGGTCGGCCTCGGCCTTCCCATTGTCATGACCGAGAACCTCCGCAACTACGACGGCGCCCCCGGCTTCACCCTCGCTCAAGGCCAGTGATGACGAAGGATACGCACCCGCTGGTCGGCGTCATCATGGGCAGCAAGTCCGATTGGGAGACCATGCGCCACACCAGCGATCTGCTCACCCATTTCGGGGTTCCTCACGAGAGCAAAGTTCTTTCCGCGCATCGTTCGCCACATTTGACCGCCGAATACGCCTCCAGCGCCGAGCAGCGCGGCCTGCAAGTGATCATCGGCGCCGCGGGCGGAGCCGCACATTTGGCCGGCGTCATTGCCGCATACACGATTCTTCCCGTGCTGGGCGTTCCCATGGAAAGCCATGCCCTCAAAGGCCTGGACTCCCTGCTCTCGATCGCACAGATGCCCGGCGGAATCCCCGTCGGCACGCTCGCCATCGGCAAGGCCGGTGCGATCAACGCCGCTCTGCTAGCCGTCGCCATTCTCGCCACGCATCGGCCCGACCTGCGCGAAAAACTCCGAGCCTTCCGCGTCGAGCAAACCGAAAAAGTCCTCCGTGACACGCTGTGAAAAGCTGCATTTCACGCAAAGCGCACAGGACGCGGCGGCGTCTTCTGTTGCCTTGGTGAAAAGGCTGCCGCCGCGTCCGTTGTGCGCGATTTTCACGGAGAGACGCAAAGGCGCCAAAAAAGAACCGGTTCTGTCTTCTTTGCGAACTTTGCGTCTTTGCGTGAAACTCTTAACTGATGCTCCTCACCGCCGGAACCCGCCCGTTTCGGACGAGTCGGGCCGTAGCGAGATCTACGTGCAGGCCTTTCCACCTTCCGGCAAAAAACGGCTGATTTCGACCGGTGGTGGTTCCGAGCCCTACTGGCGAAGGGACGGGACGGAGTTGTTCTACTTGTCGGCTAATCGGAACCTGACGGCGGTTCCGGTCAAGCTTGGAACAACGATCACGCCAGCCTCGCCGAAATCACTGTTTTCGGTACCCTCGAGGGCACAGCGGCACAGCTACGCGGTGACCGGCGATGGCCAGCGCTTCTTAGTCCGAAGTTCTTAGGTCTCGGCAACGCGAATGTTGGGAGATAAGGAGGTTAGGGACGGTTTAGAGCCCGGTTACTGCCTACAGACAAGGTTAATGGATTCGCAGGGTGAGGCCGAGCAGATCGACGGCGCGCTGTT
>JBGPHB010000675.1:0-3810 GCA_041484155.1 Bryobacteraceae bacterium | reverse complement strand
GGGCGGGGTTCTGTTCAGAAGCCACCGGTCAGAGCGAGCGCAGGAAGTTTAGAATGTCCTGCTGCTCCGAGCGCGACAACCTGAACTGAAAGTTGTCGATCACCCTCTCTGCCTCCGATCCTGGGCTATCGTGCGCCAGTATGGCGCGTAGCAAGTCGTTCGTCCTCCCGTCATGCAGGAAGAAGGCGCGCTGGCCGACACCCCATAACGGAGCGGTTCGGAATTCATCCGGTCCGGCGGAGCCTTGCGTAACCCCGTCCGCCAACCCAAATCCCATGTGATGTACCGCCAGGTCGGAAAAGAGGTTCACGGCTTGCCGGCTCAGGGCTGCGGTAGAAGAAAGCCCGGTCATGAGAGCCTCCGTATGACACAAGGAGCACCCGACGTCGCGGAACATCCTGTGGCCATTTTGAATCGAGGCCGAACAGGCATTCCCGGTGCAGGCAGGCGCCGGTTGATCGAGGAACTTCATGAATCCCATGAACAACACAATGTCCGCCGGGTCGGTGCTTCCCACATGGAACCCCGCCGCGCTTTCCGGTGTGGCATTCTTGGCGCAATCGGCGTCCTCCTCGCGTTCATTCGGGAAATTTTCACTGGTGACGCCCATTTCGACGTTGTAGGCTTCGCCCGAGAAGATCAAGAGTGACTTGTTCTGCGCCTTCCAACCGAAGCGAGTGACGGTCCCATCGTTTCCATTGGTGTTGACCTCGCCTCTGATTCCGAAGAACGCCTTCTTCCCCTGCGGATCGCTTGCCAGGTTGTTCTTGATGGTGGTGTCGGTGATAGCTTCGAGCAGCCCGGCGCCAAACGTCGGCGTGGGGATGCGGAAGATCATGTTGCCGGCGTTTGAGAAGTTCGGCTGCTGGATCACGCAACCAAAAGGCCTGTCAGGGCGGCCGCCAATGGTGAAGATATCATGCACTCCACCATCCGGCGTGCCATTGGGATTCCTGACAAACCGCACTTCCCGGACCGGTCCATTCAGCGTCAGAAAGGGCGGCACCACGTTGCCAGGAGCCATCGTCGCGGCCCGAACCACCTGCGGATTATTCCGTGGCGGGCTCGATCCCCCCACAGCGGGGTGGATGTGGCATCCCGCGCAGGAATCCAGATTGAAACGCGGGCCGAGGCCGTCGGCAACCCCGTCGACGCTCGAAAACTCTGGGGCCGCTTGAGTGGTGAAAAAGTCCTGTTCGCCTGCTGTTAAACCTGGAATTACTCTGCCTGCACCGGCCGGACCACCACGGATTCCGGGGTCCGTCTGGGCTTCCAGCAGATCCACAGACACCGCGACGAACAGTGCGGCAACCGGCAAAATTACACTAATTCGCTTCTGAATATGCATTCACTCCTCCTGGTGAAACGCTCGATTGCAGCAGACACACTTCTCCCCTCGCTGCATTTCGCGCGTAAACGGTTAGTTACTGGGTACGGACTGAAGCCGCCCTGCTGTCGAAGAGCTTACCGAGCACCGGCGCGGATTCAAGTCCGTTGGGACTTGTCAAAGAAAGTACCATGCGGGCTAGAACGCGTCAACGAAAAAACAAACCTATTACTCACTTAACGGCTTGCTTAATAGTCATAAGCAATGGAGTATCCGAAGGATTAACTGGCGGCGACGGCAGTAGAATTTGAGGTCGCGGAAGGATTTCGTGCTGGGTTGGCCACCACGAGTTCGCCGCCGTTCTTGAGTTCGATGAGGCTGTCAGGGCTGACCAGAAGCGCCGCGTTATCGGCGTCGCGTGGTCCCGACGAGACCGCCACCCCGACAATGTTGGCTCTGTCGATTTATAAGTCCGCCTTTACAAGCCGCTTTCCGATGTTCTCCCCTTGCAACAAACCGATGAACGCTTTCGGGAGATTCTCAAAGCCTTCGACGATATCCTCTCGGTACTTTATCTTACCCGCGCGCACCCACCCAGCCATCTCGGCGAGCGCCGGGCCGAAGCGGGGGGCGTAGTCGGTGATCAGGAAACCTTGCACCTTGGCGCGGGCGACGATTAGTGCGCCTAACAGACGCGGGCCCATTTCAGCCTCGGTGTTGTTGTATTGGGAAATCTGGCCACAGATCGAGATGCGTGCGCCCACATTGATGAGTCCAAACACGGCATCCGTGATCGGCCCTCCCACATTATCGAAGTAGACGTCGATGCCGTGCGGGCACAACTCCGTCAACTTGGCCGCATAATCCTCGGTCGTCTTGTAGTTGAATGCCGCATCATAGCCGCACTCCGCGACGATGTAGGCGACCTTATCGTCGCCCCCGGCGATTCCGATAGTCCGGCAACCCTTAATCTTGGCGATCTGGCCGACCGTTGAACCAACTGCACCAGCCGCGCCGGAAACGACAACGGTCTCGCCAGACTTGGGCGCACAAACGTCGAGCAAACCGAAGTACGCGGTCAAGCCTGGCATACCGAGGACGCCTAGAGCCGTCGACACTGGGGCCACGGCGGGATCGAGCTTCCGCAGGCCACGGCCGTTCGACACGGTGTATTCCTGCCAGCCCATGTAAATGTCCACAACATCGCCCACGGCGAAGCCGGTATTCTTCGATTCAAGGACACGCGCCACGCCGCCTCCTACCATCAGTTCACCGACCTCAACTGGCGCGGCGTAACTCTTCATGCCGCTGATACGGCCGCGCATGTAGGGATCGACCGAGAGGTACATGGCGCGCACCAGCACTTCGCCATCCTTGAGCCCGTGTATAGGGGCCTCAACCAGGCGGAAGTCGGTTTCCCGGGGCAGGCCGACTGGCCGCGACGCCAGCACGAATTGGCGATTCACCGAAGCGCGTTGCGATGTGCTCGCTGACATATTTTAGTATGATGCTGTACATATTATGCCCGACAAGCCACAGTCGTATCAGAATCACGGCCGGCTCGACCCGGCTTTCCACACTTTTCTTGTGCCACTCGCGTTGGTCCTGCTGATCGGCGCCATCGTCAACCTGGTGCGCAATTTCGGCTGGTCGAGCGGATTTCACGTACTGGCCGTGGTATGGGCCATCGTGGCGATGTTCAAGATCCGGGTGTACGCACTGAAGGTGCAGGACCGCGTGATCCGGCTGGAAGAGCAGTTGCGCCTGGAGGCGTTGCTTCCGGAGCCGCTCAAGGCCCGCCTCGGAGAGCTGAATGTAGACCAGATCATCGGGTTGCGCTTCGCTTCAGACGGTGAGGTTGCCGGGCTGGTCGAGAAGACGCTTTCCTCGCAGTGGAGGCGCAAGCAGATCAAGCAAGCGATCCAGACATGGCGGCCGGACCATTGGCGGGTCTAGACAGCAGGAACAATCGCGCTCGGGAATGCGTATCGACAGATCGGGGCTCTCAGATGAAAAAAGCTTTGCTGGCCGTGGCGGCCGTCGTCGTCCTTGGCGGGTGCGACATCCGTCCGGACCGGATGGGTCCGGTGGAGCATGAGACACGGTCCATCGAATTGGACAAGTCCGAGATGGCTCGCGTGGAACTCAAGATGGGCGCGGGCGAGCTCCGGGTGGAGGGAGGCTCGTCCAAGCTGATGGAGGCCGACTTCACGTATAACAATCCCTCCTGGAAGCCGATCGTGCGCTACGATTCCAGCAGCTTTCGCGGTCAGTTGACCGTGGAACAACCGAGGGGAACGTCCGGCGGTCCTCATTCCACCTACAAGTGGGACCTGCGCCTGAATAACAGTCTCCCCCTCGACATTGTGACCAATCTGGGCGCCGGCGAGGCGCGGATGAATCTCGGCAGCCTTAGTTTGCGGAGCCTCGAGTTAAATATGGGTGTCGGCAACCTGAACCTGGACCTTCGGGGAAGTCCCAAG
>JBGPHB010000674.1:0-3818 GCA_041484155.1 Bryobacteraceae bacterium | reverse complement strand
TCCAGACCGGTTCGGGCACGCAGACCAACATGAATGCGAACGAGGTGATCGCCCATCGAGCGATCCAGCTCTCCGGCAAACCGATTCACCCCAACGACGATGTCAATCACAGCCAGTCCTCCAACGATGTCTTCCCGACAGTGATGCACGTCGCGACCGTCGAGCAGATCGAGAACGTTTTGATTCCCTCGGTCACGGTCCTTCGAGACACGCTGGCGGCCAAATCGGAGGCTTATGCGGAGGTCGTGATGGTGGGACGCACTCACCTCCAGGACGCGACTCCGCTCACCCTGGGCCAAATTGTTTCCGGATGGGTCGCGCAGATCGATCAGGCGGTGGAGGGAATCCGCCGCACGCTGCCCAGCCTTTGCGAACTTGCGATCGGCGGCACCGCGGTCGGCACGGGGCTCAACGCCCATCCGCGTTTTGGAGACGTCGCGGCGCGCAAGATCGCGGAAGAGACCCGGAAACCGTTTGTCTCAGCGGCCAACAAGTTTGCCGCGCTCTCCGCTCACGACTGTATCGTTACTGCAAGTGGCGCCATTCGCACGCTGGCGGGAGCGCTGATGAAGATCGCCAACGACGTTCGCTGGCACGCCTGTGGCCCTAGGGCGGGCTTCGGCGAGCTGCATCTTCCGGAGAACGAGCCGGGCTCCTCCATCATGCCCGGGAAAATCAACCCGACCCAGTGCGAGGCTCTGACTCAAGTGGTAGTGCGGGTTTTCGGCAACGATCACGCGGTGGCGTTTGCCGGCTCGCAGGGCAACTTCCAGCTCAATGTGTTTAAGCCCGTCATTCTGCACGGCGTGCTCGAGTCCATCGAGCTTCTCTCCGACGCCTGCCGGTCGTTCGAGGAGCACTGTGCGCGGGGCATGGAGCCCGACCGGCAGCGCATCCAAGAACATCTTGACAGCTCCTTGATGCTGGTCACGGCTCTTACCCCGCACATCGGGTACGAGAAGGCGGCGAAAATCGCTCTCTCCGCCCACCGCGAAGGCGCCAGTCTGCGGGAGGCTGCGTTGAAGCTCGGCTATGTGACTGCCGAGCAGTTCGATGCCTGGGTCAAGCCCGCGGATATGACGCACCCGCTCTGATCCGCGGCCCTCCAGTTGCATTCAGACCGCTGGATGGCGCAAATTCTCACGCGACAATTTGGCCTGCTCGAATTCGAAGCCAGCGCCGTCGTGGAGTTCCCCGCGGGACTGCCGGGCTTCGAGGATCAGACGCGGTTCGTGTTGGTGGAACGGCCGGCGGTCGCTCCCGTGGTGTTTCTGCAAAGCCTGGGCTTGCCGCAGTTGTGTTTTCTCGCCGTACCCATCGCCGAGGTCGATCCCGCATACAACCTGGCTATGACGCCCGAAGATCTTCGGCAACTCGGGCTGGACGACCAACGCCAGCCACCGCAGGGCGACGAACTGGTGTGTCTGGCATTGCTCTCAGCGGCAGAAGATGGTCCCCTGACCGCCAATTTATTGGCGCCGGTGGTGATCAACTTGCGCGCGCGGCTGGCCGTGCAGGCGGTGCGCATGGACTCGCGCTACTCGCACCTGCATCCGCTGCCGCCGCCGAAGGCGGCATGCTCGTAATCCGACGCCGCCCGGGAGAGTCGTTGCTGATCGGCGACGATGTGGAGGTCGAAGTCCTCGAGGTGGGGTCGTCTCAAGTGAAGCTGGGCATCCGCGCGCCGAAAGAGGTGACGGTATTGCGTAAGGAGATTCACCTAACCCGGCAGCAAAACAGGGTAGCCTCGCGCGAAGTATCGCAAGCCGCGATCAAGCGGCTGCTCGGCACGCTACGCTGATTCTTCTCACGAAGTTTTTTCGCGAACCGATGAGCCCCTTGTAACCACATCGGGAAAGGATTCCTGGTGTCTTGATTCAAGGAGAAGATTCCATGGCATTCACCATCAATACCAACATCGCTTCGTTGCAGGCCCAAAATTACCTGCGCGTCAACAGCGATTTCCAATCGAAAACCATCAACCGCGTGACCTCGGGCCTGCGCATCGTCAGTTCGGGCGACGACGCGGCGGGCCTGGCCATCGCCAATGGGTACCGGTCCGATGAAGCGGTACTCACGCAAGGTATCCGCAACGCCAACGACGGCCTGAGCCAGTTGCAGATCGCCGACGGCGGCATCAGCAACATTTCACAGCTTCTCGATCGCGCCCGGACCCTGGCCACGCAATCGTCCTCCGGCGCTCTGACCGGTAGCCGGGACGTGCTGAACTCGGAATTCCAGAGCCTGATCACGGAAATCGACCGCCAGGCGCAGTCGATCGGCCTGAACCAGGGCGGATTGTTCGCCAAGAACCTGAACGTCTTCATCGGCGGCGGCAAGGACTCAGCCGGGGTGAACGCCCTTCAGAATGGAACCGTCGGGCTCGACCTCAGCCAGTCCACGGTGGACTCAAAGAGCCTGGGACTGGCGGGCGTGCAGGCGGCGGGCGCCGCCGGAACCGACATCGGCGGCGGCAGCAGCACCAGCGTGCAGAACATTGTGAACAGCCCGACCAACCTGGCCTCGATCCTGAACAACACGACCAGCTTCTACTTCACGGGTCCGAGCTTTTCCGACACCTCCGGCACCAACGTGATCAAGGTGGCGGTGAACCTGACCGGCGTGACCGACAGCAATACGTTGGTGGCGGCCCTCAATCAAGCCATTACCAACGCCGGCAACGGCGCCAGCCAGCAGGCCACCGCTTTCAAAAACGCCAACATCACGGCAGCCATCAATACGGACGCGTCCGGAGAGCAGCAGTTGACGTTCAACTCCTCCGCCACCGCGTTCCAGGTGCAGGGCGGCGACCGGGTCGCCACGGCTCTGTTGGGTAACTTCGCCACCGCCGGCAACCCGATTGGGAACATAGCCAATGTCACGGCCACGGCAGGAGCTGTATTTACCGGCGCCCTGGAAACCGGCGTGAAGATCCGGATTCTGGGAGCGGGGTTGACGGGCGCTCCCGCCAATGATCTGACGGTGAACCTGGCAGTGGCCGATACAGCCGCCACGGCAGCCACCAAAATCAATGTGGCGATCGCGGCCAACGTCACGGTGGCCGCCACCGGCATTCAGGCCAGCACCAACCTCGCCGGTACCAGCGTCGTGTTCGTCGGCCACGCGGGCCAGAGCTTCGAAGTGGCCACCGCCAACGACCAGGGCAACGCTCTCGGCTTCGGAAGCTACTACGACTCGGGAGGCCAGGCCGGCGCGGGCACGTTCAACTACAACACGATCACCGCTGTCGGAGCCAGCACGGCGACCACTCAAAATATCGGCATCTCGATCAATGGCGGCGCCAACATCGATCTGGGCGCCTACCTCGGCAGCACCGTGGTGGCGACCGACATCAACGCCTTGAACGCCAAGTTCCAGGCCAATGCCGCGACACGCGCCGCCGGTTTACAGGCGACGCTCAGCGGCGGCTTCGTGCAGATCAATACCGGCGCGGGGGGCGTGAACTTCCGCTTGAACCTTTCCAACGGCGGCGCGGCCACGGGCGATGCCTTGGGCTTCGGTGCTTCCGTGCTCAACAGCGCAGTTTCGGCAGGGACCACGGCTAGCGCGTACACCGTGAAGGATAGTGTGAACTCCGCGGGCGCCCAGGCGAGCAAGAACGCAACCAACACCGACGTTTATCAGTTCACCGGGCTCCGCAACACCGGCGATGCTCAAACCGTGACGCTGACATCGGTCGATACCGGTGGCATCGGCCATACCCTCAATATTGCGCTGACCACCGCCAACGACCAGGGCAACGCTCTCGGCTTCGGAAGCTACTACGACTCGGGAGGCCAGGCCGGCGCGGGCACGTT
>JBGPHB010000673.1:0-3825 GCA_041484155.1 Bryobacteraceae bacterium | reverse complement strand
TGCCTGTACCCTTTTGCCCCGTTTTCAAACCGTGTGCTTCGGACCGGCAAAGCCGGTACAGGCACGAATTTCGCAAAACCGGCGAAATTCGAGCCAGTCCCGGTTTTGCGCACTCTACTGGCGCCGCAGACCACTAGCCTGCCTCCACCCAGACGCGCTTCGCCGCGGCAATGCCTAGCTGGATTTTTCGCTTGGTCACCTGAAGCGTTACCGTGTCGTCGTAGTTCCGGCTGATCCAGTCAAATCGCACGCCGGGACGAAGCCCCAGAGAATCCAGGAACTCCATCAGCTTGCGATCTCTCTCATAAACGCTCATCACCTTGAGTTGCCGGGGCGACTCCACCATGTCGAGCGAAACCCAACCGCGCTGGCGGCGATCCTCCGGCGTGTCCCGGCCAACGATATTCCCGTGAGGGCAGGTCTTCCCAGCGCCTAAGACCTGGATGAGTTTTCGCTCGAAGTCCTCGGAAACCGCATGCTCCAGTTGCTCCGCTTCATCGTGGACCTTGTACCATTCCATGCCGAACATCTCGGCGAGCATTCGTTCAATCAAGTGGTGCCGATTGAGAAGCCGCTCGGCGATCTCGCGCCCCGGGCCGGTCAGTGAAATGTTTCCGGTCTTGGTGACCTTGACCATGCCGTCTCGCTTGAGGCGCTGGATCGCGGCCGTCACCGCAGGCGGTGAAATCTGCAACCACCTCGCGAGCATCGCGGCGATAACGGTTTCTCCTTCCGACTCAGCCTCCGCGATGGTCTTGAGATAGTTTTCTTTTGAGATTGTAATTCTCAACGTTTCAATAGCTTAACACGTTCAGTCCAACTTGTCATCTTGACATTGTGTTCACTATAGTTAATACTTCTAGATTCGTATCAGTTCCATAAAAAGGCTACGCTATGGTTCAACACTTCGCGCTCCTTCTCCTGGTTGTAGCTTCCCTTCGGGGCCAAGGTGATTTGGAGCGGCGTGTCACCCAACTGGAAGAGCAGATGAGGCTTATCGATCCCACCTTCGGCAGAGACTCGCGCCCTGCCGACACGATGCAGCGGCTGGAGGCCCTCGAAACGAAAATGGCCGCGCTGCTGGCCACCCGGCCTTCATCAGCGCTGACACAGGTCTCGGTTGCCGGGAACTACGAAGCCTCCGCGGACAAGGAGACCCGTTTGCCGGTCTCGGGCTACATGGAGTTCCACGTCAACAAGGACAGCGGCGAACCCTTCCATCCGGATCTGCACCGCTTCGTACTGCTGTTCGGACATAGCTTCTCGGAAAGAATCAAGTTCTGGAGCGAACTGGAAGTGGAACACGCGATCGTCGAAGGCGGCGAGCCGAAGGGAGAGATCGCCGTCGAGCAGGCTTACCTGGATTTTCTGGTCAAGCCGTATTTCAACCTGCGAGCCGGCATGCTGCTCACTCCGATCGGGATCGTGAATGAGCGCCACGAGCCACCCGCGTTTAACGGAGTCGAGCGGCCCTTTGTGGAAACGCTCATCATTCCCACCACCTGGCGGGAACTCGGGTTCGGCGCCACCGGGGACCTCGGTCGTGGTTTTCGATACCGGGCTTATCTCACCTCCGCGCTCGACGCCAGCCGGTTCGATGCGGAGAGTGGCCTCGCGGAGGGCCGGACGGCCGGATTTGATTCGTCCTTTAGGAACCCGGCAAAAGCGGCGCGGCTGGAGTTCGCCGGAGTTCGCAGGCTGACTCTCGGCACGAGCTTTTATTCAGGACACTCCGGATTCAACACGCCCGGCATCAATCCTCGTGTGGCGATCAGTGAGTTCGATGGGCGCTACCGGTTTGGGAGGCTCGATTTCCGAGGGCTATTCGCCAATACCTGGGTGAGTCAGGCTGGTGAACTGAATCGGCACCTTCAACTGCAAACGGGGCGGAATCCGAACATCGCGAGCGAGATGCGCGGCTACTACCTGGAGCCCGCCTTCCACGTGCTCCCGCAGCGGAGCCGGAACGATCTGATCCTGTTCAGTCGCTATGAGCAGTACAACACCCAACAGAGTATGCCGGACGGCTACGTCGCGTTGCCGCAGTTCGACCGCTCTTCCTGGATCGCCGGCGCGACCTACAAACCCAACGCGGACGTAGCCCTGAAGTTCGATTACGTGTTCAATCGGAACGCAAGCGCCGTGGTTCGGGCGGTCAATGGTATCAATCTGGGAATTGGATGGTGGTTCTAATGAGACGCCTTGCGTCGCTCGCTCTGCTCAGCGCCTTGTTAGCGGCGCAGCAGCCGTCGGAGCGGAAACCGGATCGCGTGATCTCGATATCGGCGGAACGCTTCACTTACAACCCGTCCAAGGTCAACGTGAAACGGGGCGAGCTGGTCGAGTTTATCCTCACCAGCGAGGACACGGACCACGGGTTTCGAATCCCGGGAACCTCGATTGACGTGACGATTCCTCCCCAAGGCAGAGGAGAGGCCAGAGTCCGGTTCACCGTTCAAGAGCAAGGGAAGTTCGTGTTCGAGTGCTCGCGGCCTTGTGGCGCCGGCCACAATCTTATGCGGGGCCTCATCGTCGTGAAATGAGAAGCATATATCGATTCCTATTGCTTCTGGTGGCCGTGGGCTCTAGCCAATCGGCCGACACGAGTGTTTTACCCGGCAGCCCTCTGCCCGGCATTACTCCCGCGGAGCTGGAATTATTTCGCCTCGGCCTCGAAGACTTCACCGAGGTCGAGACTCCCGAGGACGGTCTTGGCCCCGCCTTCAACGGAAATAGTTGCGCTGTATGCCATAGCGTGCCGGTGGTGGGCGGCATAACTGCGATGACCGAGATTCGCGCCGGCTACCGGGACGAGAGCGGCAAGTTCACGGCGCTGAACGGCGGGACGCTGTATCATCTTTTCTCCATCCCAGACCATCGGTGTCAGGTCCAGATCCCTCTAGAGGCCAACGTAATCGCCCGGCGGGCGCCCATTCCTTTGTTCGGCGCCGGCCTGGTGGAAGCCATCCCTGACGAGGCCATCCTGGCGCTGGAAGATCCGGACGACCGGAATGGCGATGGTATCCGCGGCCGCGCCTCGCGGGTCTTGGATGTCGCAACCGGCCGGGAGCGGATCGGGCGCTTCGGATGGAAGGGGCAACAAGCGACTCTGCTGGCGTTCTCCGGCGACGCTTATCGGAATGAAATGGGGATTACCAACGACTTCTTCTCCGATGAGGTGGCCCTGGGAATTGACGCCGCGCGCTTGAAGCTTTGCAATCCGCGGTCAGGCATTCAAGATGTCCGGAATCGCCGTACCGGTCTCCGCGGGATCGACAATTTCGAGAATTTCATGCGGTTGCTGGCGCCGATTGAACGCGGGACCATCGACGATGTCGTTCGCCAGGGCGAGGCCCTATTTCGGGTGATCGGTTGTGCCGCGTGCCACACTCCGGCACTAACCACCGGCGCCAGTGCGAATCCTCTCTTCGACCGGAAACCGGTCGCTTTGTACTCCGACCTTCTGCTCCACGATATCGGCACAGGCGATGGAATTGAGCAGGCATCCGCTACAGCCGACGAGATTCGCACGCCCGCCTTGTGGGGACTGCGCTTTCGCAGGCCGCTCCTCCATGACGGAAGCGCTGCTACCGCCGAACATGCCATTGCCCGCCACGATCGCGAGGCTTCGTTCAGTAGAAAGCAGTATGAGGCCTTGCCGGATCGCCAGAGGACCGCGATCCTGGCCTTCCTTCACTCGCTGTAATTTCCGCAAAAGGGGACTGGCTCGGATTTAGCCGCCTTTGGGAAATTAGTGGCCGGACCCGTTTTGCCCGGTTTCAAAGGCTAGGATTTGGACGGGGCAGGCGCCCGAAAGGCAACACT
>JBGPHB010000672.1:0-3834 GCA_041484155.1 Bryobacteraceae bacterium | reverse complement strand
TGTACAAGATCTGTGAAATCGCACGAGAGATCCTGCGGGGGCCACACGCGGTGGGACGCGTGATCGCGCGGCCCTTCCTGGGCGGGTCGGGCGCATTCACGCGGACGCCCAATCGCCACGACTACGCCGTCCCCCCGCCCAAGGGCATGCTGCTTGACCAGCTCGCTGGGCGCAACCTCGACGTATACAGCGTCGGAAAGATTTTCGACGTGTTCCTGGGGCGGGGAATTCGCGAGTACGAACGGACCAAGAACAATGCTGACGGCATGGCCAAAACGCTCGCTGCGATGGACACTCTCGACCGCGGACTGATTTTCGTCAACCTGGTGGACTTCGACCAGCTCTATGGCCACCGCAACGACGTCGAAGGCTACGCGCGGGCGCTCGAAGAAGTGGACGCATGGCTGCCGTCACTCGAGGCGAAGCTGCTTGACGACGACCTGGCGATCTTCACAGCCGACCACGGGTGCGACCCGACTACGCCGTCGACCGACCACAGCCGGGAATATGTGCCGGTGCTCGCCTATGGCAAACATGCGCGCCGTGGCGTGAGTCTCGGCTTGCGGGGGACGCTGTCGGATATCGGCCAAACCGTGGCAGAAAATTTCGGTGTCCGAATTGCCAAAGGTATTAGCTTTCTGCCCCAGCTCAGGATTTCACCTTAGTCCTCGTCCCGACCACGGCGGCGACTAGGTCCCAGCTAGGGGAGTCCTTCGAGACAGACATCCTGAGCGGCGCACGATCCTTCCATAGGACCGATTTCGAAATTCTACTAACATGGCCACATCGCCGTCGGGATTTGCCTGGGCCGAGCTACTGCGAAGCATACCTCTTCGCCCGATTTTGCCTCAGGACGACAGCGACCCTTTCAAAGACTCCGCACTTCGTCGAGCCCCTTACCCTCTTATAGCCGTTTTGCTCGCCGTTCTCGTAGCCGGAACATCTGCGGTCGGCTTTCTATTTGTCGCTCGGGACACGCAGGTCACGCCCGTATGGCCAGAGGCTGGATTGTCCCTGGTTGCGCTGCTACTTTTGGGGACCCGGTACTGGCCTGTCGTTTTTGCGACTTCCTTTTTGAGCCTCACGGCGACCGGTACGCCGTGGCTGGTATCCCTGGGAATGGCACTAGCGGGCGTACTCCGCACTTTGGCTGGCGTGTGGCTGTTCGCGCGCGTATGGAGGTTCAGAAAGTCGCTGGGGCATTTTGAAGACCTGGTCGCGGCCGTGGTGGCTGCTCTCCTCGCCTCCACGTTGTCGGCAAGTCTGGGCGCGGTCAGCCTCACGTTCGGTGGACTGCAGCCGCGTGACCAATGGGCTGCGACGCTGGGCCGCTGGTGGATCGAGGATGCTCTGGGCGTGTTGACGGTGGCGCCGGTGCTGATCCTTTTGGCGCGGTCCCTTGCGCGTCGCCGGGCTTCCGGCGGCGGCCGGCTGATCGTGAAGGCGGTCTTGTTTGCCTTTTGCGCCGGCGTGGGATGCTACTTCATCTTCTTCCGGCCGGAGACTTCGTACCTGCTGTTCTCGATCTTCGTGCTCATCTTAGTCGCCACAGCGTGGCTGGGGCCGCTGGCGGCGCGGTTATCGGCGCTGGTGATCGCGGCGTCAGCGGTGTGGGCGACGCACCTTGGCACCGGAACGTTTGCCGGCGGAAGCTTGCACGAAAACCTCCTGAACCTGGATCTCTTCCTCGCCGCGGTCTCTTTGACTGGAATGGCGCTCGGGGCGTTTCGAGCCTCCGGCAGCCTGATGCTGCCAGGTGGAGTGCTTCTGGCGGGATGGGCCCTGAGCGGATGGCTGTACGCTTCCATGGATCGGGAGCGGATGGGCTACGATGAAACCCGCCTCGACAGAGTGGTGTTGACGGTAGAGAACCAGATCGGCGACCGCTTGAACACTTACGAGAACGCCCTTCGCGGCGCGGCGGGTTTTCTCGCCGCCTCCCCGCACGTGAGCCGTGAAGACTGGCGCGTCTACGTCGACCGTCTGGGGCTGCTCGAGCGCTATCCGGGCATCGACGCCCTTTCTATCGTTCAGCCGGTTGTGCATGCGCGGCTGGAAAATTTCATCGCGGAGCAACGCCGGGAAGGCCCCTCCGAGTTCGGTCTGCACGCGGTGCCGGGAACATCCGCGACTGCGCAGCCGCTGGCGGAACACTTCGTGGTGGTTTGCGCCCAGCCGCCGGAGCAGGAAGCTCGAGCTCTCGGGCTGGATGTGGCTACGGAGTCCCGGCGGCGAAGCGCCGCGGAGCAGGCGCGCGATTCCGGTGAGGCGACTCTGAGCAGGCCAGTCTCGGTCTTTAAGGATGGCTACCAGAACGCCGTGGTGCTTTTCGTTCCCATCTATCGCGCCGGGGCGCCGGCCGCGACGATCTCTGAGCGCCGCGCGGCATTCCTTGCATGGGCTATCGTTGCTTTTACTACAGAGGCACTCTTCCGGTCCGCTCTGTCCGACCGCCAGGACTTGGTCGACCTGCAAGCGTACGACGGTACGGTATCGCCGGGTAACCTCATATTTGCCTCGGACGCGGCGCACCCGGCAGCCGGGAACTTCGAGCGTACGACCAAGTTGGCGCTGGCGGGGAGTACCTGGACGCTTGGCTGGAACCGGTCGCCCAAGTTCCCCTCCGTCAGCAAAACGCCATCCGCGTGGGCCGCGGGATGTACCGCTTTACTGTCGCTGCTGCTGGCCGGTTTAGTCGTGAGCTTGCAGTCTACCGGAAGGCGTGCCTCCGCCATCGCCGCGGACCGTACGAAAGACCTTGCCATGGCACTGCACGCGGCCGATGCCGCCAATCGCGCCAAGTCGGAGTTCCTGGCCAATATGAGCCACGAGATCCGCACTCCGATGAACGGTGTGCTGGGCATGACCGGGCTGTTACTTGAAACTCCCCTCAACGAAGAACAGCGGGAGTGGGCCCAAATCGCCCAGAGCTCGGCTGAGTCGCTGCTCAACATCCTCAATGACATTCTCGATTTTTCCAAGATCGAGGCTGGGAAACTGGAGATCGCGTCCCAGGCGTTCGACCTGGAGGCGACGGTTGCCGGCGTGGTGGATGTATTGGCGCCGCGGGCGGAGGAAAAAGGAATCGAGTTGGCGGTGCAATGGGCGCCAGGGACTCCGCGCTCGCTCTTCGGCGATGGCGGGCGCCTCCGCCAGGTATTGCTCAACCTAGCGGGTAACGCGGTGAAGTTCACGGCGAGAGGGCATGTTCTGGTCGCAGTGGATTGTCCGGAACAGAACGGCGACCGCGCGCTGATTCGTGTCTCGGTGGAAGACACGGGCATCGGCATCACCAAGGACATGCAGAGTCAGTTGTTCCAGAAATTTACGCAGGCTGACGCCTCGATCACGCGCCGCTTCGGCGGAACCGGCCTGGGTCTGGCCATCAGCAAGCAACTGGTGCAGCTCATGGGCGGCCAGCTCGGTCTGAGGAGTAGCGCGGGGGAGGGTTCGACATTTTGGTTCACGCTGCGGCTGCCCCTGCGGGAAAGTGCGGATGTGACGGGCGGTTGGTCCACGCTGGCCGGGGCGCGAGTCTTGCTTGCCGACCCGCAGCCGTTGCGCCGTCGCATCCTCAGTGAGACCCTCGCACATTGGAAGATGGACTGTACACTTGCGGCCTCCGCTTCCGATGCATTGGCTGCGGCAGCAGCAGGACGGTTCGACATCATCTTGGTGGATCACGCTTTGTGGGAGGCCTGTGAACGGGAGCTCAAGAGCATGCCGGCCAGCCTGCTGATCCTTGCGCCGCTGGGGCTGCGCGGTCACTCCAGTAGCTACTTGAACGCAGGATTTGCAGGCTGGGTGACCAAGCCGGTTCGATACTCTCAGTTG
>JBGPHB010000671.1:0-3837 GCA_041484155.1 Bryobacteraceae bacterium | reverse complement strand
GGCTGCGCACGGACATCGAGCGTCTGGCTAAGCGCGCGCACGCGCCCCTGGCCCAAGGCTTTCGCACTTACCTGGTCTCTCAATTGAGAGCGCCTCGCTGTGCCGAGGATTTAGGAGACGCGGCGCAGGTCGTGGAATGGTTCAACTCCAGCTTCCGCGGCGAGCTCCCGGCGATCGCCGAAGCCGAGAGCCAGCCCTCCCAACGAAACGGCGCGTTGAAGGCCGACAGCTACTTCGAGTCGGACGATTCGAAAGACCTCGGCGCGGCGCTCACACGTCTGCAATTCACGCCGGGGGGAAAACCGCGCAGCTCGGCGGACCGTTCCACCTCGGAGTGGCGCCGGTTGCTGGCCGATTTTCTCCGTGACTTGGCGGCTTGGAAACCGGCCGGCTCCGATGTGGACGTCCTGCATCAGAAGACGTACGTGCTGCGCGCGGCGTTGGCGTTGACGCCACCGGGCGAGGACCGCGACCGGATGATCGCCACTTACGTTACCCTCCTAAAATCCTCCGAAGCCGAGCGCCAGAGTCCAGCGGAGTGGCTGTGGCAGGTCAAGGCCCTGATCCAAGTCGCCAGCGGCGATTTGCCCAAATTGACCCAGGAATTCCGCGCGTCAGGCGACGCAGGACTCGTTCTGGCCGCCCCGTAGGGCATGCTTTAGCTTGCCAGAGTGTTTGACAGGAGTCGCACCTCATGGTACTATCTGAATTCGTTATCGTATGTCGAAAACGAAAGCCGTGCAAAATGATTTTACGGTGGATCGGGATCTGTACTCGGGGCTGATCCGGCTTCACGTCTTGCACCACGCCGTCGAAGAACCCATCTTCGGACTCGGCATGATGGAAGAACTCGCGCGGCACGGCTACCGTATCAGCCCAGGCAGCCTGTACCCGCTGCTGCATGGTTTGGAAAAGAAGGGGTATCTGCGTTCCACCGAACAGCGGAGCGGCAAGTCCCGCCGAAAAGTTTACCGTGCGACTCCCCTGGGGCGCAAAGCGTTGTCAGGCGCCAAAAACAAAGTACGTGAATTGTTCCGTGAACTGATCGAGGGCCACTAGCTAAGTGACGAAGCCACTGTTGATATTGCTAGTGGGCGGTTCTCTTCTGCCGGCTCAACAGGCCCTGACCCTGACGCAGGCGGTCGAAAGCGCCTTGAAGAACTATCCTTCCATCCAGGTTTCTCAGGAACAGATCAATGCCGCGGCTGCCGGGATCCGACTCGCTCGCACGAGTTATCTTCCGCGCGTCGACGCGATCGCGCAGGTCAATCGCGCAACCAGAAACAATGTTTTCGGTCTGCTCCTGCCGCAGAGCGTCATTCCTTCCATCTCCGGACCGGTCCTCGGGTCGAACACTTTCGGGACGGCGTGGGGCAGCGCCCTGGGAGCGCTGGTGACCTGGGAACCGTTTGATTTCGGACAGCGGCGGGCCAACGAGGCCGCTGCCACGGCGACGCGTACCCAATCCGAGGCCACCCTCAAGAGAACCCAGTTCGACGTCTCCGTAGCCGCCGCCGACTCCTACGTCACTTTAGTCGCGGCCCAGGAGACCGTTCGAGCTGCTCAAGCCGGTGTCGACCGGACAGAGGTGATCGCGCGGACCATCCATGCGCTGGTAGATGCGCAGTTGCGGCCCGGAGCGGACGCGTCGCGAGCGGAGGCCGAGCTTGCGGCCACGCGAACGCTGCTGATTCAATCCCGACAGGCTGTCGAAATTGCGCGTGCGAACCTATCACGATTCGTGGGTCTGGATCCTAAGCAGATCCTGGTCTCTGCGCCAAAATTGCTCGAGTTGCCGCCACAGCCGACCGTGACGCCGCTGGACACGTCTGCAAATCCCATCGCAGTGGAGCAGAACGCCGTGATCGAGCAATTGAAGGCGCAACTCAAGACTCTCGAGCGGTCCTACTTTCCCCACTTCTTTCTTCAGGGCTCCACCTATGCGCGTGGGACCGGGGCCGAGATCAACGGAAACAACCTGGGCGGGCTCAACGGCCTGGGTCCGACCATTCAGAACTCGGCTGTCGGCTTTACCGTCACTTTTCCGGCCTTCGATCTCCCGTCGATTCGAGCACGAGAGTCAGAACACTCCGCGACCATCCGCGCCGAGGCAGCTCGATATCAGAAGATTGCTACCGATTTGAGAGCCCAGTGGAATACGGCGGTGGCGACCTTGGAAGGCGCCCGGAACGTCGCCACCAACACTCCGATTGAAGTATCGGCCGCGCGCGCGGCAACCCAGCAAGCCACGGCCCGTTACGAATCCGGTCTCGGCGCAATCAATGAAGTCGCTGAAGCTCAGCGCCTGCTTACTCAGGCGGAAATCGACGACGCCCTGGCCCGCCTCAGTGTGTGGCGCGGGCTGCTCGGAGTCGCCACCGCGGCAGGAGACATTCAGCCGTTTGTTGCGGAGGCAACGCAATGAGACTGGTACTGGCCGCGCTTAGCAGACCGATCACCATCGTGGTGGCCCTCATTGCCATCGCACTCGGCGCTCTCCTTGCGCTCCAGCGAATGCCCGTCGACATTTTTCCCAAAGGAGGCGATCCGGCGATTTACGTCGCTCAACCCTACGGCGGTATGGACCCCGCTCAGATGGAAGGATACCTGACGTATTACTACGAATATCACTTCCTCTACATCACCGGAATCGACCACGTCGAGAGCAAGAGCATTCAGGGCGCCACTCTGATGAAGCTGACGTTCTACGAGGGCACCGACATGAGCCAGGCGATGTCGGAGACGATCGGGTATGTGAACCGCGCCCGCGCCTTCATGCCCCCTGGAACCGTGCCGCCGTTCATCACGCGCTTCGACGCCGGAAGCGTGGCTGTCGGCCAACTCGTTTTCAGCAGCTCCACCCGCACCCAAGGAGAGCTGCAGGATTTCGCCATCAACCTCGTCCGCCCCCTCTTTGCGACGCTACCGGGTGTATCCGCTCCGCCGCCGTTTGGAGGCAACCAGAGAACGATCGTTGTTACGCTCGATCCCGGCAAGCTGCAGCAATACCACATCTCGCCCGATGAGGCGATCTCCGCCGTCAGCAAGGGAAGCCTGGTCATGCCCTCCGGCAACATGTGGACCGGAACCACCAATCGCATCGCGAGAACCAATGCCGCTCTCGGAGGCAATCTTGCGGAGCTGTTGAGCACTCCCATCCGTCCCGTGTCCGGAACCACGGTCTATTTGCGCGATATCGGAACCATCGAGAATGGCACGGATCTCGTCACGGCCTACGCGCACGTCAACGGCAAGAGGACAGTGTATATTCCGGTGACCAAGCGCTCCGATTCTTCCACATTGGCAGTCCTTGACGCCGTGAAAGCCGGGATTCCAAGGTTCAAGAATGCGCTACCGGAGGACGTCGATGTACGCCTGGAATTCGACCAGTCGCCCACGGTAACCAACTCGATTCGCAACCTGGTGACCGAAGGACTCCTCGGCGCCGTTCTCACCGGACTGATGGTGCTGATCTTCCTGCGCGACTGGCGAAGCGCCCTGATCGTGGTCATGAACATTCCGTTTGCCTTGCTGGCGGCGGTGGTCCTGCTGTGGGGCGCCGGCCAGACCATTAACATCATGACGCTGGGAGGCCTGGCGCTGGCGGTTGGAGTTCTGGTTGACGAGGCGACCGTGTCCATCGAGAACATCCACACCCAGTTGCTTCCGGGCGTCTCACAAGCGCGCGCGGTACTCGAGGCCTCCAGCCAGACCGCGATCGCACGGCTCCTCTCGATGTTGTGCATTCTCGCGGTCTTCGTTCCGTCGTTTTTCATGGTGGGTGTCAGCCGGCAGCTCTTCGTTCCGTTGTCGCTGGCCGTCGGCTTTTCCATGATT
>JBGPHB010000670.1:0-3837 GCA_041484155.1 Bryobacteraceae bacterium | reverse complement strand
GATGGCTGAATCGCCAGCGGCCGCCAAAGCTGAGCAGAAGCCCGATCGAAGGCCCCGCCCGGCGGCAGAATACCGGCGACGGTAAAAGGCTGCTGGTCCAGAAGAATGGTCTTCCCGACGATGCGGGTATCCGAGCCGAACTGGCTCTCCCACAGCGCGTGGCTCAGTACGACGACACGCTCCTTGCCCGGCTCGTCTTCGCCTTCGGCGAAGGTGCGGCCCAGCGAAGCTTGAATGCCGAAGATATCGAAGTAGTGGGCGGACACGCGTCCACCGCGCAGCGGGACCGGGTCCCCCGTGCCGTTGAGAGTCACGGGACCGTCAATCTCGGCGGCCATATAGTCGAACACGGTGTTGTCCCTGTTCCAGTCGACGTAGTCGGGGGCGGAGATATTGGTCCGGCCTCCGCCGGGACGCCTTTCGAGGACACGGACAATGCGATCGGCATTGTCATAAGGGAGCGGTTTCAAGAGAATTGCGTCGACAAAGCTGAAAATCGCAGTGTTCGCGCCGATGCCGAGCGCGACCGTCAACATCGCGATAAGTGTGAATCCCGGGCTGTTGCGGAGCGATCGCAACGCGTACCGCAAGTCTTGCGCCAGATGAGCCATCGTCCCTCGCTTCGGGATGCCTTTATAGTAGTATCAGGTGCGTGCGTGCCGCAGATATCGCTTCCGGACATCCCGAAGCTGACGATCACCTCGGTGATCGACATTCTAGCCGTCGCGCTGATGATCTATCAGTTCATCCAGATCGTCCGCGGCCGGCGCGCGGCGCATATTCTCACTGGCCTATGGGTTCTGGGCCTGGTCTATCTGATTGCCGTTTGGGCGAGGCTGGAGTTGCTGCGTTCGGTACTCGCCGCCTTGGCGCCGTACACGGCCATTGCGCTGATCGTGATGTTCCAGTCCGAACTCCGGCGTCTGCTGGCGCGCATCGGGCGCAGCCGATGGCTCGGCTTGGGCGGCCAGCTCGAACGGCGCGAGATGGTGGATGAAATGATCCTGGCTCTGCAGCAGATGTCGGACGCAAAGAGTGGAGCGCTCATTGTCATCGAGCGGGATATCGGCCTGCGGACGTTTGTCGAGAGCGGCGTGCCCCTGGACGCGGCAGTATCTCGCGACCTGCTGTGCGCGATTTTCCACCAGGGGGGCGCGCTGCACGACGGAGCCGTCATCGTGCAAGGCGACCGTATCGCCGCCGCTGCCTGCTTTCTCCCGCTCACCATGAATCCCGTGATGCAGCGGCGCTTGGGCACGCGACACCGCGCGGCGATTGGAATCACCGAGGAGACCGACGCGCTGGCGCTGGTCGTCTCGGAAGAGACCAGCCGCATCTCCATCGCTTCGCGCGGGGACCTGGAGGCGGACGTCTCGCTCGATCGCGTCAGGGAACGCTTGATCCGCCACGCCACCGGGCGTCATCGCAAGGCGGAGCCGTCGCCTGAGCCGGAGTGGAACCGGGTCCAACCATGATCTGGCAAGCGCTCACGCACAATTTCGGCTGGAAGCTGGGATCGCTGCTGCTCTCGGTGGTACTCTGGTTCTCCATCGTGGGCGAGCCCGTGCTGGTGACCACGCACGCCATGCCCATCCTCTATAAGAACCTGCCGCCGAACCTCCTGATCGGGTCGGACGCCGCGGACCTGGTGCGCGTGGAGCTGCGCGGGCCTTCGAGCAAACTCACCTCGGCGAACCTGGCGGATCTCGCTGTGCTCCTGGATCTTTCGACCATCAGCGGTCCGGGCGAACGGACCTTTACGCTGTCCGATGGCGACCTCCACCTGCCGCAGGGCGTTACGTTCCTTCGCGCCGTGCCGTCGCAACTCCGCGTTCGATTCGGGCGGCTGGAAAAGAAGGATGTTGGAGTGCAGATACGGATCACCGAACCGCCGCCCAGCGGTTACCATGTGGTGAAGCAAGAGGTCACGCCGGACCACTTGAAAATCGCCGGGCCGGAACTCGCCGTGCAGCAGACCGACAGCGCCCAGACGGATGCCATCGATCTTCGCGCCGTGACGGACTCCTCGGAGTTTCACGTCAGCACGTTCATCGCTAATCCGCAGGTGCGCCTCGAGTCTTCGCCGATGGTCACCGTCAAGGTAATCATCGGGAAGAACTAAGGAATGCGCGAGCTATTCGGAACAGATGGAATGCGCGGCGTCGCGGGAACCTACCCGTTGGACCGTCCCACAACGTTCGCCGTGGGCGTGGCGTTGGGACGTTGGGTGGGTTCGAACCACCTCGACCCGGAAGTGGTGATCGGGATGGACACCCGCGAATCCGGGCCGTGGATCGCGGAACACGTAGCCGGTGGCCTGGAGCGCCAGGGCGTACGGCCCCGCTTCGCGGGACTGATCACAACGCCGGGCCTCGCGTATGTCACGCGTACCGGGCCCTTTGCCGCCGGCGTGATGATCTCGGCGTCGCACAATCCGTATCATGACAACGGGATCAAGATCATCGATCATTCCGGCTTCAAACTGCCCGATGAGCAGGAGCACGCGCTGGAGCGAGACATTTTCGAGTCCCTGAACATCCAACCGATGCCGAAAGCACTGGTGGCGGATGAAGGGCTGGACCGCGCGTACATCGAGCACTTGGCCGCAACTCTACCGGCTGGACTCGCAGGCATTCGAATGGTTGTGGATGCGTCCCACGGTGCGGCCACCTACCTCGGGCCGGCGCTGTTCGAGAGGTTGGGCGCGCAAGTTGACCGTATCGGCTGCGCGCCGGACGGCAGGAATATCAACCTGAATTGCGGGTCGCAGCATCTCGAAGGCCTGCGCGCGAAGGTGCTGGCGACCGGAGCCGCCCTGGGAGTGGCCTTCGATGGCGACGCGGACCGCGCGATGTTCGTCTCGCACTCGGGCAAGACCGTGGACGGTGACGCGGTGATGTTGTTGACGGCGCTACCGCTGCACGCGCGTGGGCGCCTTACCGAGGTAGTCGCGACCGTGATGTCCAACCTCGGGTTGGAACGGGCCCTCCTCCGTCACGGAATCGCGCTGGTTCGAACCCCGGTCGGCGACAAGTACGTGCTCGAAGAGATGGTGAAGCGAAATGCTCCTTTGGGCGGGGAACAGAGCGGCCACGTCATCTTTCGCGATTACGCCACCACCGGCGACGGTTTGCTCACCGCACTGCGCGTGCTGGAGGTGATGCGCGAGTCGGGAAGCGATCTGGACGCGCTCACCGCGGAGCTCGAAGTCTATCCTCAGCGGCTGGTGAATGTGCGCGTCAAGGAGCGGCGTCCGTTGGCGGATCTGGAGCTTGTCAACCTGGAGGTCCGCCGCGCCGAGTCTGAGTTCGGTGAGGCCGGCCGCGTGCTGGTACGCTTTTCCGGCACGGAGCCGCTAGCCCGCGTGATGGTAGAAGGCCCGGAGTTGGCGCGCGTGGAGCACTTCGCCAACCGCATCGCGGTCGCGATCAAAAACGAGCTGGGCGGTTAGGTGGCGCGAACACTCGTGTTTGCCACGTTCGCACTTTTGCGAACGCTTGGCCATGCGTTCACACGAGTGTGAACGTGGCACGCAAAGTGCGTGCGCCACGTTGCTCCCAAAACAGACTCTGCCAGTTTTGAGGACTATAATAGGGACTTATGTTCTTTCGCCGGGCCAAGGTCCACCAGTTCACGTTCCAGGAGCGCATCGCGAACCTCAAACCGTTCAAGTTTGAGACGAAGCTGGAGTCCGCCAGCCGCGCCGTTGTCACCCGTGGCGGCTGCGGCGCGATGCTGGAAGACCTTGGCGATGGCAACGTGAAGATCGGCAAGGCCGGCGTGCAGATCGGAAACGAGATCGGCATGCTGGTCAGCCGCGGCTACCAGATGTTTCTG
>JBGPHB010000669.1:0-3843 GCA_041484155.1 Bryobacteraceae bacterium | reverse complement strand
TGGGAATCAACCGCCAAACCGTTCGAATGGAAGTTCACCAAAACCGACCTCGCGACGCTTCTCGCCAAACTCGCGGCCCATGAAAAGATCGCGGCCTAAGCGGACCGAAAATACGTTAGCGAACTTCTGAACTGGAGTACTTAGGAAGAGTTCCGGTTTGGCTGGCTTGGGATGCTCCGGGTCGCTGGTGTCGAGCGGCAGCGTCCAAAGATCCGCTCTCGTTTCCGGATTTTGCTCGGTGAACGCGAGGTGCTTGCCATCCGGAGAAAACGAATACGGACTCAGCCGGTCTTTGCTCACTAGCAACCGTTGCGCTTCTCCGCCTCCATCGACACGAATCCACTGGAGCGAAAAGTCGCTGGTACTCTGTGATTCGAAAATGATATGTTTTCCGTCCGGTGTCCACACCGGGCTGACGTTCACGGCTTGAGCCGTGAAGGTGAGGCGCGTCATCCTCTCGCGTCCCCAGTCGTAGATTTCGATATCCGTTCCCGAGGAAAACGCCAGCTGCTTGCCGTCCGGGGAAACGCGAGGGTTGAAATACCGTCCTGGCGCGGCCAGCAGCGGTTGCGTCTTGCCGGCGCTGTCGAGCCATGCCAACGTCCAAGTTCCGGTCGACGATTTGCCGCTCAAATAAACCAACGTGCCGTTGCGGGAGAAATCAAACTGCCCGCCGGCGGTGCCCGAATTTCCCGCCACATCCTCCAGCAAGGGTGCGGGCGTGCCCCGGACCTCCAGGCGGTCCAGGTCGAACGGCACGCCAAACAGCGTTCTCTCGTGGATGTAAACCAGGTATCCGCCCGGAACGTAGCGGCCGAAATAGCCGCCGCGCTGCACCACCTTCACTTGGCCTGTTTTCAGGGAAAGAACTTCGATGCTCGAACCGTCATAAGTGGCGGCCGTCTGGTTGCCCATGAACAGCACGGTCTGGCCCCCGGGCAGGATCTGCGGCCAGCGATGCGTGGCCTCACCTTTCTCGGCCGGGTTGGTCAAAGGCTGCGGCATGCCTCCCGCAGCCGGTACGCGGGAAAGGCCGATGCCAGAGATGCTGTTTAGCGTCGCGATGATATTGCCGTCCTCGCCCCAGGCAGCGCCGCGCCCCTCGGGGGCATCGCACAGAGTAATGACCGCGCTGCCGCGAACCGAGACCTTTTTCATCTTTCCTCCGGCGAAGAAGCCGATCCATTGACCGTCCGGCGAGAAGAACGGGTCGAAGGCGCCTCCGGTGCCGGAGAGCAGCGTGGACTGGGGCTGATCGAGGAGCCGCGTGGCCAGCTGCGTGGTGCCATCCGGTCCGTGAGCGGGAAATGCCAGCCGGGTTCCGTCGGGCGAGATGGCTGCAGTGAGGTTGCTGCCAGCGACGGCCTCGGACCCCAGATCGACGCTGAGGCGCAGGACCGGATGGTCCACCGGCCGCGTGGATCGCCACGCAGTCCACCACCCGATGACGGCAACGATCGCCAGCGCGGCCGCGGCTGCCACCCACGGGAAGATGCTCCGGCGGGACCCAGTGGCCGGCGCCGCCGGTTCGGCTAGCGTAGCAACCGGCGCCGGCGCAATCGACAGAACCGATTTTGGAAATGCTTCCTGAACGGGAGCAATGAACCGGTAACCACGTCCGGCCAGCGTTTCAATGTAGCGGGGCTGGTCGGCGGAGTCCCCCAGCGCCTGCCGGAGCCGGTTCATCGCCGCGTTCAGTCCGTGATCGAAATCGACGAACGTACCACCTTGCCAAAGCTGTTGCTGGAACTCATCTCGGGTGACGATCTGGCCGGGCCGCCTGACGAGAGCGGCCAGAATTTGCAGCGGTTGTCCCTCCAGCCGAACGCGAACTCCGTGCTTGCGCAACTCGCCCGACATCTCGTCGAAGGCGAACGGACCGAAGACGAACTGCCGCGGAGGACCGGTGCTCGGCTGACTGCTCATTGACGCAAGCCAAGCGTATCAGATATGAGACCGGCTCACTACGCCTGTGGAATCAGCAATTTCCGGCATGAGGCAATTGGTACGCAGGTTTGAGTGGCTTTGCATTGCGTAGTAGCGCTGCCTGCCCTAATCTTCGAGTGAAACAAAGCACGTCGAGCTACTCACAAAACCAAGGAGACCTGAAATGAAACGAATCGGGATGTTGAATTTGGTCGCACTGACCCTATCCACAGCCGCTTTGCAAGCGCAGCCGCCGGCGGCCACCACCTGCAGTAACGCGACGCTAAAGGGGGCGTATGGGATTATCGTTGGCGGCACTCGGCCGGCAGTCTCGGTACTATTCGGACTCTCAGCCTTGCCTGGCACGGTCGAACAAATATTAGGTGTCGTCCTCCAGATCTTCGACGGCAACGGTAACTTTACTCAAATCGATAACGTGAAAGGATCCCTGAGCGGCATAACCTTCGATCGGCCGGGCTCCGGGACCTACAGCGTCAACGCCGATTGCACCGGAGTCCAAACCCTCAACAACCAGGGAATACCCTTTCCCATTGTGAACCGCATCGTGATCGTGGATGGCGGCAAGGAGATCCGGAGTGTCGTCGTGTCTCCGCAGGCCGCGCTGATCACCGCCACTGGCCGAAAGGTGGACTAATCTCCCTCGGACCAAAGCACCGCGTCAAACGGCCACGGCCTCCAGCGAAGCTTGAAACGCTCGCGGCCGGAACAGAAACTCGACGATGTTACCCTCGTGCGGTTGCAGCCAGTCGAGCTTGATGGTCGGGATGGCGCCGAGGTTCAGGCGGTCGATGTGCGGCGCATCGATCAGCTTCCGCTGCCATTGCCGGTCCTGGGTGATCGCGCTGCACACCAGACTGGGGCCGATCTTCTCGAGCATGTGTTCCTGAGGGCAACGGACCACGCTCACGCACGGGAACATGAACTCGGTGTTGGCCAACTCGCGGCTGGGTGAGTCGCAGTGAACCACGACGGGCCGGACGTAGCCGCAGCGCTCCTTTTCCACCAGGCGCGCGCCGAACCGGGAGGTCATATCTTTGACTCCGGGTTCCTGGAGGCGGGTCTCGATCATCGCCCAAATCGCCTTGGCTGCGCCGGGAACGGTGAACGCCGCAAGGGTCGACTCGGGATCCTCGGGCGGCTTGGGCGCGACAGGCCCCAGACGTTCGGCCAGAGCTGCCGCGATTTCCTCGGTGTGGCGCGAAGCCCAAATTCCCGAACAGTTGATACAACCGCGTCCGCTGTTGAGGAACACGCTGTCGACCATGACGTCCAGGTACTTTTCCCAGTGGTCGACCACATCGTCGCCGAGCAGGATCTTGCTGAGCCCGGGCCCATGAACCTGCACGCGGGGATCGCCTTTATAACGTTCCACCGTGGCTGCGCCCCCGAAAATCATGCTGCGGTTCGCGCGACGGACCACTTCAGCGCCGATGTCGCCGCCTCCAGGGTAAATCGAGATCACTTCCCTGGGCACGCCCGCCTTGAAAAATGCCGAAGCCATGCGGTAAGGCGTCCAGGGCTCCTGCGGGCCGGGTTTCATCAACAGACCGACCTGCATGGGGATTACGGGCAGCCACAGCGTATGGACTCCGGGTGAGTTCGACGGCAGCACTAATCCAATAAACGGCGATTGGGCCTGATAGCTGACCATCACGCCCCGCGCCTCCGTACCGAAACCGCGGGTGAGAACTTCGGTGGGAAGCCCGCGCGTCAGCGACTCCAGGATCTTATCCATGTTCGACAGGACGAAGTGATTCTTCGCCATGTTGCCCTTGCACATGTGTTCCGGAAGGCCGGTGCTGGCGGATTGATGGCGGGCGAAATCGTCCGGCGTCTGTTCGCCGTCGCCCATCGGAAGTGCGTCGTTCAAGTACAGATCCGCGGCCTTCTTCATCA
>JBGPHB010000668.1:0-3848 GCA_041484155.1 Bryobacteraceae bacterium | reverse complement strand
AGGGGAACGACGCCAAGTGCGGGTTCGCGTGCCACACGAGCGTGAAGACAAGAGATTACGTTTTCACGGATTACGGGCACAGGTGAAGCGGTATGAGCAGCACACACATGAGCAATGAACACCCAACTTGAATCCCGAGTGCTGGGATGGTCGATATGAAACTCGCGTGGGGCGAGCAAGGCGACTCCGTAGCTGCGTTAACAATGCAGAGGTAGAGTCTGTATTTGACTCCCGGGTGGTCGGCCATCCGGAAGGTGGCACGCATAGTGGGCCAGCGCGACCCAGTCCAACTTCTTTCAGGCCGAAGAACTCCCGGAGGGCAAGCGGAACACGGGGCGCTCGGTGGACGCCTTCGCCGGCCCTGCCGCGACGGCGGGTGGGTTGATTTTCATCGCGTCAGTGAATGACAACCGCCTGCGGGCGTTCGACTCGAAAACTGGCAAGGAGCTGTGGGCGTTCAAACTCGAGGCCACCGGAAACGCGAATCCGATGACGTATCAGGGAAAGAACGGCAAGCAGTACGTGGTGATCGTTGCCGGCGGGAGCATCAATGCGTTTGCTCTGCCGTAAAGATTTCCTGGACTTGCGAGGTGCGGATTTCGCCTAAAGTCGGGTGACGGAATTCGATTCTCATCCCTTTCCCGATGAACCGCATCTTGGCCGGCGGATTGCCGGCTGCAGAGCCGTACAGGTAGACTGGCACTGGCTCCGGGCAATATTTGGGATGCCCGGACATCAAGACCTTGCCATCCCCAAAGTTTTCGACGTGATAGAGGTGATGCTCGGTTTTGAACTCTACCACCGCGCCCACTGCCAGATCGTCCAACGCCACGCCTTGTTCGATGTCGCAGTTCATGATGCCCTCTCGGTACCAAATCGAGCACGTCACCTGCCAATCAGTGCTCTATTGACACGCCAGGACTTACACATCGCGGCCTGCCAACAGGCGCAAAGTTGCGCCGTGACCCTGGTTCTTTTGGCGCAGCGGAGCGAGACCCAGGGGAATTCTGACTGCGAACTACGTGTCTTCACCCTCACGCCGAAAGCCTCAGATCGACGATACTTCGACCTGTAGCGAAATGCTAGAGATTCTATCCAGACCGGACCTGCGTAGAAGCCGACTGGTTCAGGTTCTGATCGACTACGTGCTGGTGATTGCCTTGGTCGCCACGGCTGCGGCTGCGATCGTTCCTGGCTTCATCAGCGAGGCCGCACTCACGGCGAGCTAGCCGCATCGAGCAAACCACCCAGGGGCGGCGGGAACGTCACCGTAACCGCCGCTGATCCCTAGGCTTAAGGCGGGCCCTCGGAGGAAGAAGCCCGCCCAAAGTGAGTGTACCCTCAACCAAAGGGAAGGTCAAGGGGGCCACCAGGGGGCCACCAGCTATGGCCCTGATTCAGTGATCGGCCATACGTCCGGTTTACATGAATCCCGCGATCAGTTTTCGGTTGATACTTCACCTGTTCTTCGCCGCACCAGGGCTAGTATTCTGTGCACGGCATTAGAAAAATCCGACATTCGTGCGATAAGACAGTACTATGCTCGCCTCGGACACCTGCACGCAGTCCCGAGTGGACCAACTCATCGGACGACTCCCCGCGTTTTCGCCGGTAGCCTTGCGGCTGATGTCGATCATCTCCGACGAAAATGTGTCTTTTAAAGAGGTTGCGAAGCTGATCAGCCTGGATCCAGCGCTTGCCGGTGAGGTCCTGAAACTGGCGAATTCCGGATTCTACGGACGCCGCGCCGCCGTTCATTCCATAGTTCACGCCATCGCGCTGGTGGGAATTCGAAGGGTCAGCCCCATCGTAATCACCGCGGCGATTTGGAAGGCGCTGCCCCGCCAGCCATCTCCCTCCATCAAGGCGTGGTGGCGGCACAGTATCGCTTCCGCGCTCGTCGCCGAACACGTATGCCGGGAAAGCGCGGAGGTTGATTCGGCGTATACCGCCAGCCTCCTCCACGCCATCGGGCAACTGGCGCTGTTTGAGTACTCGCCGGATCAGTACAAGCAGGTCTTGGATCTGGCCTGCTCGACGGGTTTCGATCTATTGGAACGCGAGCGCCAAAACTTCGGCGCCGATCACGCCGAGCTAGCCGGGTTCATCCTCGACCGCTGGAACTTGCCGCCCAGCATTCTGGAAGCCGTGGCAGCACACCACGTGGACTCTCCGTCAGCCTCTCCCCTGGCGCGCGTGGTTCACATCGGCTGCTTCGCGGCGGAATACACGGGATTCGGCACCTGCGGATGTCACAATCGCATCGCGGCAGAGGACCTTCCCGCTCCTGTCACCAGATTGATCGAGAGCAAGTACCTGGTTGAAGTTCTGCCTCAGGAAGTGAATGGAATCGAGTGCTCCTTGTTGTAACCTATTTCGCGCTTCCTTTTACCAACTCCGGGAGCTCCCGCCGCAAATGATCCATCTTGGGTAGGTCGTTGTAAACCACATACGGATAGTTCGGATTCCGCGCGACGAAATTCTGGTGGACGGCTTCGGCCGGGAAAAAAGCCGCGAGTGGAGCGACTTTGGTGACGATCGGCTTCCGGAAGGCCTTGGCGGTGTTCAACTGTTGTATGTAGGCCTCGGCGACCCGTTTCTGCTCTTCGTTGGCGTAGAAGATTTCCGAACGATACTGAGGGCCCTCGTCCGGGCCTTGCCGGTTCCACTGCGTCGGATCGTGGGCCACGGAAAAATAGACTTTCAGTAATTGTCCGAAGGAGACCTGCGATGGATCGTAGGTGATCTGGACAGACTCCGCGTGGCCGGTCAAGCCGCTGCTCACGACCTCGTAATGCGCGGTCGCTTTGTTCCCGCCGGCATAGCCTGAAACCACATCCGACACTCCCTTCAGAGACTCAAAGACAGCCTCGACGCCCCAGAAGCAACCGCCGGCGAGGACCGCCGTTTCGGTCTTCTTGTCCGATCGGCCCGCATCCAGCGCCGGGTTGGGGAGGCTAGCGGCGCTCAACAGACAGCCAGTCAACAAAATCCCGAGACCGGCCTTCAAGAAGTTCCGGTCGAAGTCGATGAGAAGCTTTTGCATGGATGTCACCTCGGGGGATCCCCTACTTGATTTTACGGTCAACGGCCGCCGAAAGTTACGGTGGACCAAAAGGTTTCTACCAGGATGTAAGTCATTGTATACGCTGTGGAACGTTTCTGCTCGCAAAGTAGAACCTTTCGGCCGCCTGGATCGTCTAATGAATTATGAGTCAGGTACAAAGTCCAGCTCTTGCGAAAGCCGACGTTTGGCGGGCGTACCGAGCCGCGTTCGAAGATTTTTCTCAAAGAGTGAAGCAGGTCCAGTCTCTGATCGCGAAATCGAATCCCAATCGAGCCGCCATCGACGCCGCCCTACTCGAACTAGAGAAGGCGCGCGTGGTTTACAACGGCTTTCGCGATGCCGTGGCCGTGCAACTGCTGCGGAAGTCGACTCCCCAGACTTTTCTCACGCTGGAACGAGACTCGCCGGAAGCATATGCGGGCCGCGTGAGAGGCATTGCGGAATTGCTGTGGGAAGGCGCCGGCAGGCCCGATGGCACGGCCGATGACGACTGGCGCCGGGCGGAGGAAATCCTCCGGCGCGCCGCGGCGGCATAAGCCCCGTCCTGACAGGCCATTTATCATTTATTCCCCTGCGGCTAAAGTTCCGCCTCGTCATCCGATAAGGACTCTGGGGGATCGTGAATGCTGGACGTGCTCATCGTGGACGACTCCGCGGCGATACGCAAGATTCTGCAGCGGGTGCTGCGCCAGACCGAGATGCCCATCGGCAACATTGTGGAAGCGGGAGACGGCCGCGAAGCGCTGGAGGCATTGAAGGCGCAGAACATCAATTTGATTCT
>JBGPHB010000667.1:0-3861 GCA_041484155.1 Bryobacteraceae bacterium | reverse complement strand
AACCGGGGTTTCTTTGTCAGGCATGGTTGAACTCCTGATGTTATACCAGTGTGAACCCCGCCCTGACGGGCGGGGCTTGCCGGCCGGTTGCGAACACCAGTTGCAAACGCCGGTTAGAAAGCCGGTTGCAAATGCCAGTTGCAAAACGCCCGGTTACAAATGCCCGTTGCAAACCACCGGTTGCAAATGCCAGTTGCAAAACGCCGGTTACAAATGTCAGTTGCAAAACACCGGTTGCAAACGCAGGCCGCAAACGCCCGACAAGCCCCGCCCGTCAGGGCGGGGTTCACACTGGTATAACATCAGGAGTTCAACCATGCCTGACAAAGAAACCCCGGTTCTGATCGTTGGCGGCAGCCTCGTCGGCATGTCCGCCGCGATGCTGCTTGGCCACCACGGCATCCGCACCCTCGCCGTAGAGCACCACCGCGGCACCGCCATCCACCCGCGCGCCGCAATGATCAACCAGCGCACCATGGAAATTTTCCGAACCGTCGGCGTCGAGCAGATCGCCCTGCGCAAATCCGACGAGCAGTTCGTCCAGGACGGCGCCATCATGGCGGTTGAAACTCTGGCGGGCAAGGAAATCGCCTGGTACATCCCGAACCTGAACGATCCCGTGAGGGACGTCAGCCCCACCTTGCGCGTCTTCATCACCCAGAGCCTGCTCGAACCGCTGCTCAAAGCGACGGCGCTGGAATTGGGAGCGGAATTGTCCTTCGCCACCGAGATGATCTCCTTCGAGCAGGACAAGGACGGCGTCACCGCGCTGATCCGCGAGCGCGACAGCGGCAAGACTTCCACCGTGCGCGCGCAATACATGATCGCCGCCGACGGCAGCCACAGCCGGATCCGCGAGCGCCTGGGAATCAAGATGCGCGGTCACGGAGTATTCTCGAAAAGCGTCACCATCTATTTCCGCGGCAACGTCACCCCTCTTCTGCGCGGCCGAAACCTGAGCGTCATCATGGTGGTGAATCCCGTGTTGAGCGGATTCTTCCGGATCGAAAAGCCGTTCGACTCGGGATTCCTGGCCGTTGTTTCCCTCGGCGATGCCGACCACCCCATCACCGATGTCTCAGTGGGGCTGACCGAGCAGCGCTGCCGGGAGCTGGTGCACGCCGGGCTCGGTACAACGGATGTGCCCATCGAGATCGAAAACGTGATGCATTGGGAGGCGACGGCCGACACAGCCGAGAGCTTCCAAAGCGGCCGCATTTTCCTCGCCGGTGACGCGGCGCACGTAATGCCCCCGTACGGCGGTTTCGGCGGCAACGCGGGCATTCACGACGCGCACAATCTCGCTTGGAAACTCGCGATGGTATTGAAGGGCGAAGCCGGCCCCGACCTGCTGGAGACCTACGAGCCGGAACGACGCCCCGCGTCCGAGTTCACCGTCGAACAGGCATACTCGCGCTACGTCACGCGCGCGGCGAAGTATCTGGGCACCGACAGCATGCAGCCGATCGAGAACGACCTGAATATCGAGCTGGGCTATTGCTACCACTCCGCGGCCGTGATCTCCGAGAGCGACGACGATGGCAGGACTCACGAAAACCCGCGCGATTCGAAAGGCCGCCCCGGCACCCGCGCTCCGCACTTGTTCCTGCAACCAGGCATATCGACTCTCGACCTGTTCGGCCGCAACTTCGTCCTGCTGATCGCACCGGAAGGAGACGCCTGGCGCCAGCCAAATCTCGAAATCCAACAGATCGCGGCCCCCGGTTTTCCCGAAGCCTACGGCATCACCCCCACCGGCGCCGTGTTAGTTCGCCCCGATGGTTTCGTAGCATGGCGCGCCAAAACCGGCCCCGCCCAATCCCTCACCAGTGTCCTGGCATCACTAACCAGCCGAAACGGTGTATAACAACAGGTGGGGCAGGCTTAAGGCCTGCCGGGAGCTCAAATGAAGCAAACTCAAATCATTACTCTGCTGGCAGCGTTGATCCCTTCAACCTACGCGGCTACATGCGAGAGCCTCTCATCGCTTTCGCTACCGGATACCACCATAACCCTGGCGCAAACGGTAGCTCCCGGAGCTTTCACTCCCCCCGCAGCCGGCCGCGGCAAGCAAGGCGCAGCCGAAGCGTTCAAAGACCTGCCCGCCTTCTGCCGCGTAGCCGCAACCTTGAAGCCCACCGCGGACTCCGATATCAAAATCGAACTCTGGCTGCCCACTTCCCGCTGGAACGGCAAACTCGAAGCCAACGGAAACGGCGGCTGGACCGGGTCGATCGTTCCCGCGACCCTGGCCGCCGGCGTGCAGCGCGGTTACGCAGCCGTCATGACCGACACGGGACACGAAGGAAGCAGCGCCAGCTTTGCGACGGGGCATCCCGAGAAGCTGATCGACTTCGGGTATCGAGCGGTGCATGAAATGACCGTCAAGTCCAAAGCGATCGTCGCGGCGTTCTACGGAGACGGCCCCAAGCTCTCTTACTGGAACGGCTGCTCGGCGGGCGGACGGCAAGCGCTGAAAGAGGCGCAGCGCTTCCCCGAGGATTTCAACGGAATCGTCGCGGGAGCCCCCGGCATCAACTGGACCGGCCGGTCGACGCAAGCCGTGTGGATCGCGCAAGCCCAGCACAAGGACGAAGCTTCCACGATTCCACCCGCCAAGTTTCCAATCATCCACAACGCCGTGCTCGAAGCCTGCGACGCGAGCGACGGAGTTAAGGATGGCGTCCTCGAAGACCCCACGCGCTGCAATTTCGATCCCAAGGTGCTCGAGTGCAAAGGCGCCGATGGTCCCGCGTGCCTGACCGCGCCCCAGGTCGAAGTGGCGCGAAAGATCTACGCTTCGGTGACGAATCCCCGCACCAAGCAGGAGATTTTCCCGGGTCACGAGCCGGGAAGCGAACTGGGATGGAACACCATGGCCGGCGCGCAACCGCTGGGCCTCGGGACCGACCTTTTCAAGTATGTGGTCTTCCAAGACCCCAATTGGGATTACAAGACCCTCAACTTCGATAGCGATATGGCTCTCACCGCGAAAGCGGAAAATGGCGTGTTGAACGCGCTGGATCCAAATCTGAAATCCTACCTCGGGCGTGGCGGGAAAATTGTCCAATACCACGGCTGGAGCGACCCGCAAATCTCCCCCCTCAGCAGCGTCCGCTACTACAACAGCGTGCTGGATACCATGGGCGGCGCCGCCAAGGTAAGGGATTCCTATCGCCTCTACATGGTGCCCGGCATGGCGCACTGCGGAGGCGGCGAAGGCACCAGCAGCTTCGATATGCTCGCAGCGCTGGAGCAGTGGGTCGAAGCCAAGAAAGCCCCCGACCAGATCCTCGCGTCACGTGTCCGCGATGGCAAAGTGGACCGCACTCGTCCATTGTGCCCGTACCCGCAGGTTGCAATGTACAAGGGAACCGGGAGCACGGACGACGCTGCAAATTTCGTCTGCAAGGCTCGGTAGCCGCGAACCGGGCGTTGGAGATGCAGGCGCGAACGCGATTGCGGCGGCTGGACGCGGCGGAACGTTGCAAGCTATCAACATCAACGAACTGGCCCGATCCCTGCGCGTTCCCGCGAACCGCGTAAGCAGGATCATCCGGGGCGAACGCGGGGTCTCTGCGGATACGGTTCTGCGGTTGGCCGGCGATTGCCAGCGATGTGCGTCGGCTAGGGCGCGCCAGCGAGTGTGCTGTCCCGCGTAATTGTTGACAACCGCTCCCTGACGGTCGCGGCTCTGAAAGTGGCTGATTACCCACAGCGCCGACACCGAGCCGCGACGGTTACGGAGCGGCCTGAACGAATTCCTTAGGGCGGGGTTCCGCACTACCCCTTGCCCGCGATTTGCGTCAGTACCGCTTCCGCGTCCGCCTCGGTGAACTCGCGGGTCTTTACCGAGTGGTT
>JBGPHB010000666.1:0-3874 GCA_041484155.1 Bryobacteraceae bacterium | reverse complement strand
GGCTCAATAGCCGATTTTCCGGATCCGCCTCGAGCATCTCTGGCGTGATCTTCGACGACTGCCGGTACGTCGCGCTCATCACCATCTTTTTCAAGATGTGACTTACGTTCCAGCCGCTCTCGACAAACTCGACGGAGAGCCAATCAAGCAGATCCGGATGCACGGGCCATTCGCCTTGCGAACCGAAGTCTTCCACCGTCTTCACCAGCCCCACCCCGAACAGCATCTGCCAGAATCGATTCACCGTGACCCGGGCGGTCAGCGGATTCGACGGGTCCACCAGCCATCGCGCCAGGCCCAGGCGGTTGTTAGGCCAGTCCGGACGGAGCGGCGGCAGGAATGACGGAACACCCGGATCGACCGGTTCACCGGGACTATCGTAGGCTCCACGCTTCAGGATGTGGGCCTGATGCAGTCCCGGGACCTCCTTCATAACCATGACGGTGGGAATTGTCTTTTCGAACTGGGTCCGCTCCTTAAGCGCGTTTCGCAAGTTCGCCAGGGACCGGCGAATGTCGTTCGGGGCGTAACCATCGAGGAAGCAGAACCGGAGTTTGTTCTCCTGCGCCTCCGTGCGCTGCTCGGGTCCAATAGCAGAAATCTGATCCACGGGTTCGAGCAGGAGCGCGACTGCCGCCTCTTCCGGCGTGAATGCCCGATTCCAGATCCGCACATCGTCGATCAGCCCGCGGAAATGATTCTCCGGGCCGCCGCCTCCGCCGATGCGCCACGGAATTTTCGTCGACAGCGGGTCGGTGAGCGCGTCGAAAAGAATCTTGGTCGCCAACGGCCGGCCGTCCAGGTACATCTTCACGCCTGATGCCTTCATGTGGCCGTCGTAAGTCACCACGACGTGCTGCCAGCGGTTTGTTTCGACCGGCATCTCGCTTTCCACGCGCATGCCAATGTCGGTATACCGCTGTATCACGTGAAGCCGGATCTTGCCGTCCTTGAGGAACAGGCCATGGCCGGTGGCCTCGAAATAGTCGTCCATCTTGGAGACAATTGTGCCCGTGGGCGATGAAGGCTTGATCCAGGCCGCGATGGTGAACGGATCGAGGTAATCGAACTTGAGCGTGTCCGGCAGCTCGATGAAATGCTTGTGATCGAATACGCGTGCCTGGCCGACGCGACCTTCTACAACCGGCAGCGTGCAGTGTGCGCCTTCAGCCTTGTCGCAGCCGCCGACTTTTTCGTCCGGCGTTCCCTCGAGCGGTGCGAAGAGAACGAGGCCGTCCCGTATGGACCAGTTCAAGGGCCGCTTGCTGCGTGAAATCCTGCTCTCCCATTTGCGCTGCTTCTGGAGGAGCTTCGGTTGCACGGCGTCCCAGGCGCTTTGGGTTTGTGCGACTCGCTGATCGAACAGCTTGCACTGCTGCTCCTGGGCAGGCGTTGGCGCCTTCATGTAGGGCTCTTCGTTTCCCTGGTTGGAAACGAGCCCCTTCTCCGGCACGTTGTTGAAGTACGCGAACAGCCGGTAGAATTCACGCTGTTTGATGGGGTCGTATTTATGATCGTGGCAGCGAGCGCATCCGACCGTCGTCCCCAGCCACACGGTCGAGGTGGTTTCCAGACGGTCCACGACATACTCGGTTCGGAACTCTTCAGGAACGATTCCACCTTCGCCGTTCGTCCGGTGATTGCGATGAAATCCCGAAGCGATCGTCTGGTCGGACCGCGCGCCGGGCAGCAGGTCGCCGGCGATCTGATCGATCGTGAACTCGTCGAACGGCATGTTGCGTTGGAAGGCATCAAGCACCCAGTCTCGCCAGCGCCACATGTCGCGGACTCCATCGATCGAGTAGCCGTTCGTGTCAGCGTAACGCGAGGCCTCCAGCCAGCGGATCGCCATCCGCTCAGCATGGCGCGGCGAAGCGAGCAACGAATCGACAAGCTTCTCGTACGCGCCCGCTGAGGAGTCCGCGACAAACGTCTCTACTGCGCGCGGCGTTGGCGGCAGACCTGTAAGGTCCAGGGTCACGCGACGGATGAGTGTCGTCCGGTCCACCTCGGGCGAAGGCTTGAGACCCTCACTCTCAAGCCGGGCCAGAACGAACGAGTCGATAGGATTCCGGGGCCAGGTACGATCCTGAACTTCCGGCAGAACCGGACGTTTGGGTGCAATGTACGCCCAGTGCTGCTGCCACTTCGCACCCTCCGCGATCCAACGACGGATCAATTCAATTTCCCGGACGCTCAATTTATCACGGCCCAGGTAGGCTGGAGGCATACGCAGGGCTGTATCGTCCGCTGTAACACGCTGGAAAACTTCACTCGCAGTCGGATCGCCAGGCACGATCGATTCGTGGCCATTACGGAGCTTGATTCTTGCGCCGGATTCGATATCAAATCTTAAAGCCGTCTTGCGATTTGCCGCGTCCGGGCCGTGGCATGCGTAACATTTATCGGACAGGATCGGCCGAATATCGCGGTTGAATTGGATGGGCTCCGGATGGTTGGCGGCAACTGCCAGTCCGAGCGCCACGGTGAACAATGATCCGCCCATGCACCTTGTTAGCTGTGCGTGCGTCATGAATTAAGAATTTCAGACCGATCCTCATCGTAGGTCAAGATCTAGTGGTACGTCAACTCTAAACCTAGTAAGGCACGTACTTGAAATTTTACACTTCTGCTGCTAGCATTAGGAATCATCATGGCAGGCTTTGAAGCGCTGAATACTCGGGGGTTTTCCGAGGAGGTGCATGACATCCTCCGGGAAAAGATTCTTTCGTGTGAATTGGGTCCCGGCCAGCGTCTGGATGTCGCGCAGATCTCGGTGCAACTGGGGGTTAGCCGGACGCCGGTCAAAGACGCTCTCCAGCGTCTTTCAGTCCAGGATCTGGTCGAGATACATCCGCGCCGCGGAACGTTCGTAACCCAGATCTCTCCGGACGATGTCAAAGAGACCTTCGAAGTCCGCGAAGCGCTCGAGTTGAAGGCCTGCGAACTGGCGGCAGGCAACTTGAAACCGGGGACGACCGGTGTCCTCCGCGATCTGAACGGGCGAATGTTCGCGCCGGACCTCCGCTTTGTCGACCACGCCGTGCTGGATAGCGAATTTCATCGGCTGATTGTGGAGTCCTCAGGGAATCAACGATTGCTCCGGATGTATTCGGGGCTAAAAGCGCACGTTCAAATCGCGCGGGTGCATTACCGATCGACGGAATGGCGGAGCAACAGCCCGAATACGGCAGCAGAGCACAACTTGATCGTCGACGCCCTTACCGAAGGCAGAGCGGGGGACGCCAAGGAAGCGATGCAGCGGCATATCCGGAATTCGATGGAACGATTGATTTCCGGAATCCTCCATCTGACACCCGACAGTGCCTGACTCTTTTCGGCTGACCGCACGACCTTGGCCGGCCGCCTGATTCCCGCTGCATATTTACTATGGCTTGGTTAGAAGAACTTTTCGGCCTCAAAGACAAGGTTGCGGTCGTGCTGGGCGGCACAACCGGGATTGGACGCGCGCTTTGCGACGCCTTTGCCAAAGCGGGCGCGCGCGCGGTCGTTTCCTCAAGCCGTAGAAAGGAACTCGTCGAGCAGGTCGCAGGAGAACTGGCTGACCTCGGTTGCGAGACTCTGGCCGCCCCGTCGGACGTCCAGGACAGGGATTCGCTGGTCCGACTGCGCGATTCGGTGCTGACGCGGTTCGGGCAGGTGGATATCCTGCTCGTCGCCGCCGGAATCAACATCAAGCACCCGTCGGTAGGAATGGTGGAAGAGGACTTCGTGCGTGTCGTCGACACGAACCTGACCGGCACCTTTCGCGCGAACCAGGTGTTCGGCGAGTCCATGATCGCCCGCCGTCAGGGCTCCATCATCAACATCGCATCGGTCGCCAGTTTCCGCAGCATCCTGGAGATGACCGCCT
>JBGPHB010000665.1:0-3877 GCA_041484155.1 Bryobacteraceae bacterium | reverse complement strand
GTCGTAGGAAGAATGGGAAGAGTCATCAGAATTTACTCACGGCGCGTCGTATACAGAATGGAAGTACGCGATCCTTGGCGGTAGCGGAAAGGCGCGAAGTGCACGTCGTAACCGGCGCGTTCCGCTACCTCTTTTAGTAGAGCACCATTTACCCAGTTCAAGAGCGAGCCCTCCAGCTTCCCGGGACCGAAAAAGCCGAGCCGGTATTGATTCAGGTCCGTGACGAAAATATCCTGTACCTGAAGGTAGCCCCGAGGATGGAGCAACGGAAGTGTGTTGATGAAACTCTCCAGCGCTCCTGAGCTGAGGTGAAACCGAAAATCGCTGGGCGCCTGACTCAGGATGTCTTCGAGCTTGGCCGCGTCCAGCCCTTCGGGGAAGGGGAAGTCCGGGAGGTCCTCGAGCAGCACCAGCCTTTCTTCCAGGCGAATGGCCTTCCAAATCTCCTTCCAAAGCTCCACGCCACGGGCGCGGCTTCCGAAATCCTCGAAGGCGGCCTCCAGCAGCCGGCGCACCGATGGGCTGATTTTTTCAGCCGGCAAATCGAAGGCGGCGCCGATGCGCACCGCGTCAGCCATGGGGAGATAGGCGCGAACCTGGACGAAGTAAAGGTGGCCGTCGCGGCGAACTACTTCTTCGTCGGGAAGGTTGTCGTACACATTGGTCGAGTGGACCTGCAGAATCTTGTGGCGCAGAAACGACAAGGTCTTCAGAGGATTTATGGCGTCCAAGACCAGGAAGCTGCACAGATCCGCGTGTTCGCGCACGGCGGGCTTAGACATGTCCAGGGTAGCGAGCGAATAGTCGCCCAAAAGAATACGCAGCTTGGGATAGTAGTTGGTTCCGCGCTGCTGGTCGAGCGCGCGGAACTTGTCGAGCCAGAGACCGCACCGGATCCCCGTTCCGACACCGATTTCGAGGAGGAAAATCTCCGGGGGCAACTGCTTTTTCGCTTCCAGGTCGCGCAACAAAGTCCAGAAATCCCCGACGCTGTCGGCGATGGCTTCAGGCTGGCGTCCGTCGGATTGGCCGCCTGGCAAGGCTTGGTCGTAACTTTTGCCGGTGCCCAGTTGCCAGTCCTTTAAACGAGTCCAATACAGTTTGTTGAACTCCCAGACGATGCTGGTGCGCAGCGATTGGAAATCCTCCAGCGGCAGGCGGTCCTGATCTTGCCGCGGGGCGTCGGCCTGGGTGCGCGCCATGGCTCTCAACAGCTCGCCCCGTAAGCAGCCCGGAACCACCTGGCGCGTGTCCACGTGAACGTCCATGATCGGCACCTGATCGCCTTGCGAGTTGTAACCCTGGGTCGCGATCACCACCTCACGAAAGTTCTGCTTGTACTGGATCCAATCCATCTCGATCTGGAGGCGGGCGAATTGGGCCTGGTCAATGTGGCCTTCTTCCAAAAGCGAATAGAGCGTTCCAATCACATCTTGAGCGGTTGCCGCGGCCGCCTTGCCTTCAAGGTGATTCAGTTTCAGGATCATAGTTGTGACGTGAGCGTTCCCGCAGGTCCGGATGAGGACGAATTCTTCAGGATACCGCGTTTCTGCCGGTGGGCCTGTTCTACCGGCGTGGCGGGGGAGTGTCTTCGCGTACGTGCGCCAATTCGGCACGTGGGGCAGCGCTTCCGTGCTGCTGGCGGAACCCCGCCCTGACGGGTGGGGCTTTGAATGCGTGGCTGGCGAGCGGTTGGTGGGCGTGATTGGCTTACTCTCAAAAGAGGGGCTAGAGAGTGAAATACGACGTCATTGTCCTGGGTATTGGCGGGATGGGGAGCGCCACGGCTTACCACCTGGCGAAGCGTGGCTGCCGGGTCCTCGGACTGGAGCAGTTCAATATTGGCCACGATCTTGGCTCGTCGCACGGAGTCAACCGGATCATCCGGCTGGCTTACGTAGAGGATCCGCGGTACGTACCCTTGCTGCGCCGCGCGTATGAACTTTGGCGCGAGATCGAGCATCTGGCGAACGAGCGCCTGTTATTCATCACCGGCGGCCTGGACATCGGTTCGATCGTCCAAGCCAGTTTGCGCTCGTGCCGGGAGCACGGCCTCCCGCATGAGCGATTGGATGCGGCCGAAGTCCACCGGCGGTTTTCGGGATACAGGCTCCCAAAGGGAATGGCCGCCGTGTATCAGCCGGATGGCGGCTTCGTGTTATCGGAACGGGCCATCCTCGCCTATGTCACGGCCGCGCAAGCTCTGGGCGCGGAGATTCACGCGCGAGAAGCCGTACGCCAGTGGGAGGTGAAACGAGGCCAGGTGGTGGTGCACACCGACCAGGATACTTACCGCGCCGCCAAGCTCGTCATTACCGCCGGGCCCTGGGCGGCTCGGGTGGCGCCGCTGCTTCCAGCCGTGCCCGAACGTCAGGTGCTGATCTGGACACAACCTCGCCGGCCGGAATACTTTCGTCTGGGTGCGTTTCCGGTTTTCAACATGGCGACCAACGAGGGGCATTACTACGGCATGCCGATCTATGGAGTTCCGGGTTTCAAGTTCGGAAAATATCACCATCGCGGGGAGGCAGTCGATCCCGATCGGATGGATCGCGATTGCCACCCGGAAGATGAAAAGATCTTGCGCGATGCAATCCGCCGTTACTTTCCCGACGCGGACGGCCCGACCATGGCGATGAAGACATGCATGTTTACGAACAGTCCAGACGGGCACTTCATCCTCGACTTGCACCCGGACTTCCCTCAAGTTTCGATCGCCGCGGGATTCTCCGGACACGGCTTCAAGTTCGCGTGCGTAGTGGGTGAGATTATGGCCGATTTCGCGCTGGAAGGCGGGTGCTCCCGGTTTGACGATCTCAGCCTGTTCAGCCTCAGTTCACGTTGAACGTCCCCACTGCCTGCGTCAGGACCTCGGCGAAATTCATACCGCTCTCCGACCACAACTGCCGCCGCTCCAGAGCGAGCGTATGGTCGATCTGGCTCACCAGGTGCAACATGCTGCGAACATTCGACTGGACCATTCGCACCGAGCCTTCAATCCCGGGCTGCGGCAGAAAATGGGAGTCGAGGCCAAACTCGATGCGCAGGTGGTCGCCGATTTCGTTCTCGAATACCGGGCCGAAGCACGATAGCGTGACCGCCGCGGGCTTCAGTTTCCAGTCGCCGTCGAATTGCCAGAGGTCCCAGAATCCATCCACCTGAACCGTACAATCGTCGTGGGTAAACTCGCGGGAGGCGTCCAGGACCAAGCTGAGTTCCGCATCGAGTGGGAAGGCTCGCTCAACCAGCGGCGGCTCGGCATGCTCGATCGCGTAAACTCGCAGCACCGGACCGAGTAAGGCCAGCTTCGAGAACGGAAACAGCTCCAGCATCTTTTCAAAGTGCCGCAGCATGTTGGATTCGCTATACCCCCGAATCCAGGACGAAAGATAAAGCCGGTCGGACATCCTTCCGCGATTGTACCCTGGTATTACATGATTACCGATCTGGTCCAGATCCGCCGGCTGGGTGAGACGAAGCGCGATGAGAATCTTCGCTTCCGCCGGCATATCAAGTCGCACAATTTTGTCGAGCGCCAGTTTCGCAAGGCGGCGCAGGAGGTCCACGCCCAGATCGATTGCCGCGAGTGCGGCGAGTGCTGCCGGGTCGGCGAAGTGACTCTGGCCGAGCGCGACGTGGAAAAGCTCGCGCGTTTTCTTGGGATCGACAAGAAAGGCTTCATGGCGGAGTATACGATGCCGGGTCAAATCCTGCGGCGCACGGAGAAGGGGTGCGTTTTCTTGGAGGGGAACGAGTGTACAGTGTACGAGGCTCGACCAGGGACATGTGAGCGGTTTCCTCACCTGCTGCGTGGCGCGGGGTCGATTCAAAGCCGGATGTGGCAGTTTGTGGACCGCGCGACTTACTGTCCCATTGT
>JBGPHB010000664.1:0-3881 GCA_041484155.1 Bryobacteraceae bacterium | reverse complement strand
CACCTGGAAGCCGGGAGCCAGTTTGCCGGGGTGGCCGAACTTGCCGAGCACCGTCCCGTCCAGTTCCGCCTTGTAGATTTCGCCGGTGATGTCCCAGGTTCCCGGCTGGTTCCCGTTGGGGTTCGAGTTCGACATAAACACGTATTGGTGGGGGCCCGGCGAAATGCACACCGTCCAGCCGACGCCCAGGTTCGTAATCTCTCGCATGGGCTTCAGGTTGTTGTCGAGCACCTGGTAGCGGAAGTTGGTGCGGTCGGCGACATAGACGTTGCCTTGCGCGTCCACCGCGATCCCGTGGGGAGTGTTGAACTGGCTGGGCTCCGATCCGGGTCTTTCACTGCCCACCTGCCGGAGGAACCTGCCGTTCTTGTCGTATTTCACGACTCTGTGATTGGTGTATCCGTCCGATACGAAGATGTTGCCCTGCGGGTCCCAGGCAACATCCGTGGGGCGGCCGAGCAGATATTTCTCAGCGGGCGGCGCTGGGCCCGCGGCCGACGCGACCGCGCCCGCTACAGCCTCCGGCCGGCGGCCGAGCACCATCACGATCCGTCCCGCGGGATTGAACTTGATGACCATGTTGGTTCCCTCGTCGACCACCCAGACGTTGTCCTGCGAATCGACGCGCACCGAGTGGGCGAACTCAAAGCCGTAATTGCCCTCGCCGAGCTCGCGGACGTAGGCGCCGTTCTGATCGAATTCAAACAGGCGGGTGTTGGCGCTGCGGGTGAAGACAAAAATGTGGCCCTTGGAGTTGGTCGCCACACCCATGGACTCGCCCAGATACAGGCCGGCCGGAAGCTTCAGGAAGTTCGGCACCGACTCGAACGGGATTTCGGGCACATTTTGCGCTTTGGCCTTGGTCTGCGCGAAGACGGGGCTGGCACATAGCAGCCCCACGACGAGAAAACAGGACATCAAACATCGGCTCATTGGAACCTCCTCTTCTGTTTCAGCTCCGAACATGATGTATCAATCTACCACAGGAGCAAAAGCCGCGACAGGCCCGATCTTTACACAAAAACCCGGGACAGTACACTGATTTCCACCGTCAAGGCACGGGAACTCGATAGATGTTGCGCTGCGCGGACGTCGGGCCGGCGAATGCTCCCGGCACCGGGAACGCCCGCGCACCCGGCAAAGCAGCCAGTTCCTCCGCCGTCCGAATCCCGGCAGCCGGCAGTGTTGGCAGAATCTGGCCCGGGCGCAGAGGAACTGCATAAGTGGCCTGTCCCCCAATCGCTAAATAGAGAAGTTTCCCGTCTGGCGACCAGCTCACTAGCGTCGGAAATTCGGAATCGCGAGCGCCACACGTCCCGCAGATCATCGTTGGAGAACCGCCCTCCACCGATTACACCAGCACAGCGTTGGCGGTTTCTTCGGTCGAACCCGTCACCCAGGCGGCTACATATTTTCCGTCCGGGGAAACGCCATACAGGAAGTAGACCGCATGGGGAATTACCCGCTGTAAATCGCTGCCGTCTTCCTTGACACGATAAATGAACGTTCCCTCCTTCTCCTGGGCCGCAAAGAACACCTCGCCGCGAGCGCCGAAGAACGCCTGGAGGCCCTCGCTGCCGGTGAGGTGGCGTGGCACCGATCGGCCGTCGAGCGATGCCAGCCACACCCCCAAGCGTTCCTTGTCGTTTGCCGACACAAACGCCACACGCTGGCCGTCCTGCGAGACGGTGTAGTGTTGCATCAGGTACTCGGGCAGCAAGCGTTGGCGCTGCCCGGATTCCAAATCCGTGACCCACAGGCCTCCCCGGATATCGTGTATCCCTCCGCCGACGCGCACCATGTAATACAACTTCTTGCCGTCGGCCGAGAAGGTGGGAAGAAAAGCGTAGCCTTCGGAAGTCACCTGCCGGTCCCCACGCGAATCATGGATCCACAACGTGCTCTGGACGGTGCCGATGGAAGTAACGAACGAGCGGCCGTCAGGAGCGAACTCGATTCCTTCTTCTTGCGCGGCGCCGGAAGTGACCTGCTCGGGCGTTCCATCCCGGAAGCGCTGACGCCAGATGTGGAACCCGCTGCCGATATCCGCGGAGAAATACATCCACTTCCCGTCGGGGGACCAGGCAGCGTTCGTACAGTGCGCCTGCGCGGGGCCCACCAGCTTGCCTTTAGAGCTGCCGTCGTAAGGCGCCAACCGGCAAGGGCCCCACCCGTTAAAACCCATCTCAGCCAGCAGGAGCTGCTTCTTGTCCGGCGAGAAATACGAGAAGTGTTCCATGAAGCCGTCCCGCACGTACACCGAGCGGCGATCGGCGCGGCTCTCGGTGGAGGAGACGATGGCCATCGTGATTCCTTTGCCGGTCATTTCCGAAAAGAGAAGCCGGGGCGCCTCGGTCTTCTCTTGGATCCAGGAAAGCCCTTCGGCGTTTTTCAGAAGGAGGTTTGGCTGTCCTCCAAGTACCGGGACCACCCAGGTATCCCATCCCTCAGTAGCCTGGATGACCGCGTATGCGATGCGCGCTCCGTCCACCGAAAACTTGGGGCTCATCTTGAGCGTGTCGTCGTGCGTCAGTTGTACCGGCTCGCCATCCGGCAGGAGCTTGACATAAATCTGCCCCGGTCCAATGAACGTACTCTCGCCTCGGATGAAAGCGAGCATGCGCCCGTCCGGCGAGAGGGCCGGCGAGGTGGCGGAGTCGGCGAAATTCGTGAGCTGGGTATACTCCAAGCGGGCCGGTGCAGCAGGCCGCCGGAGCCAGAACACGGTCAGGACGGCTACGGTCAGGAGTCCCAGTACGATCGCCGCCGCCCATTTGAATCCGCGGGCTGGACGCGGCATCGCGCGCGCCAGCGTTCTTACGCTCTGGCGCGTGAGGCGGCGCAGGTCGATCACCAACTCTCGCATGGATTGGTACCGCTCCGCCGGACCTTTTTCCAGGGCTTTTTCTACCACTGTGCGCAGCACCACAGGAACCTCGTTGCCCAGCGGCTGAGGCGTCCCGTGGATGATGGTTTGCAGAACCTCCAAATCCGTCGCGCCGGCAAACGGTCGGCGTCCGACGAGCGTCTCGTATAACGTCACGCCGAAGGAAAAGATGTCGCTGCGCGCATCGAGTGGTTTCCCGGAGGCTTGCTCTGGTGACATGTAGACGACTGTGCCAACCGCCACTCCCGGCCGCGTCTCGGCCTCGGTGAGCGTGCGGGTCGTGTCCTCCGGCGCGGTCCGCTCTTGCAGCTTCGCCAGGCCGAAGTCCGCCAGCTTGGCATATCCATTCTTGGCCACCAGGATGTTGGCGGGTTTGATGTCGCGATGCAGGATACCCATCGCGTGAGCCGCCGCCAGCCCGTCAGCCACGCCCACGAGCAATTCCACGACCTGTTGCCGCGCCCGTTTTTCGGCTTTGGCCCAGTCCTTGAGTGTGCCGCCGTCGACCAACTCAGTCACGATGTACTGGCGCCCTTCGAACTCGCCCACGTCATGGACCGTCAGAATATGCGGATGATTGAGCGACGACGCCATCTGCGCTTCGCGCTGGAAGCGGCGGCGGGCGGTGGCGTCCGCGAGTTCATCGGAAAGAAACTTGATGGCTACCGGCCGGTTGAGCTTGGTATCGAGCGCGCGGTAGACCGTGCCCATGCCGCCTTCGCCGAGCAGAGACTCAATCCGGTAGGAGCCGATCCGCACACCGGAAGTTAGGGGCTTTTGACCCGGATCGTGTGCGCTACTCCGTTCGTCGGAGCTCATGGCGTTTGCGGCTCGCTTGGAGGATCATCCACAAGATATCAAAGTTTTCACGCGTGAGAAAATTGGGGACACTGCTGAGTCGTGGACAGCGGAAGAGGTACCGGACGCTTGCCCGCAGTGTCCCCAATTTTTAGCTATACTTTGGCGGAATGCGTTTCATTGCACTGTTCTGGTG
>JBGPHB010000663.1:0-3903 GCA_041484155.1 Bryobacteraceae bacterium | reverse complement strand
TGTTCCTGCCGCCGGGCTCCTCGCGCCTGATCCGCGTGCACGGTGCGTATGTGAGCGAAGCCGAGACCAATCGCGTGGTCGAGTTCTGGAAGCAGCAGGCGGAGCCCGAGTACGACAAGACCTTCCTGATGGCCCCGCCCTCGGATGAAGAAGGTGATGCCGAGGAATTTGACGGATCTGAAGATCCGGTATACCAGGAGGCTGTGCGCGTGGTGCTTGAGATGGGCAAGGCGTCCACTTCGACGCTGCAGCGGCGATTGCGCCTCGGTTACGGACGCGCCGCCCGGATCCTCGACATGATGCAGCGCGAAGGAATCATTGGCCCGCCCGACGGCAGCCGTCCGCGCGAAGTTCTGAAGCGGCCGGACTGGCTTCAAGAAGTCGAGAATCAACTAAGATAGAATCTAACTCGATGTTGAAGCGCTTCCTCGTTCTGTTCTGCCTGGCCACCCTGGCCTTCGCCAAGACGCCGCGCCCACTGGCCGACGTGCCCATCCGGACTCCGGACCAGAAGAAGATCAACATCCGGCAATACCGCGGTAAAGTCGTGGTTCTGATTATCTTCTCGACGACCTGTGACGACTGCCTCAAGACCATCACGCTCTTCAGCAAGTTCCAAAAGGATTACGCTGCGCTGGGCCTGCAAACGGTCGCCGCGGCGGTCAACCAAAATGCCGCCTATTTGGTCGAGCCGTTCGTACACCGCTATCGCCCGACCTTCCCAATCGGGTATCTGGATGAGGAGTCCACGATGAAGATCGCAGACTTTACCAGGGACGACCATCCCTTCGTCCCGATCATGCTGTTCATCGACCGGAATAGCACAGTAGTGGCTCAGTACTTCGGTAACGACCCCGTTTTCAAGCAACAGGAGAAGGCGTTCCAGGCCATCACGGTGAGCCTGCTGAAGTTTAAGCCTTCGAATCCCGCGGCTCCCAAGTAAACGGGCCCGGCGGCGCTTGGTTGAGCCCCGATTGTCTTGCGGAACTCCTCTTTCTTCGGAAAGCCGGCCTGGAGGCCGGCTCGCCGGCAAGACTGTCCGCCCCACATCGGCGACAATCGAGACAGTGTCTGAACTCCCTTCAGTCGTCATCGTCGGCCGCCCCAACGTGGGCAAGTCGACTCTGTTCAATGCCATCCTCCGCCAACGCCGGTCCATCGTCGGCGACGAGCCGGGTATTACCCGGGACCGTATTTACGGCCAGGGCATCTACCTCGGCCGCCCCTTCGAGTTGATCGATACCGGGGGCATCATCGAAAATGACGCGGATCTCATTCCGTCGGAAATCCTGAAACAGGCCCGCGTTGCGATGGAGCATGCGGCGCACATCATTTTTCTGATCGACGGCCGTACCGAGATCACCGGCGCCGATCGCGACCTGGCTAAAATGCTGCGCCGCCTAGGTAAGCCGGTGGCGCTGGCGGTGAACAAGATCGACAGCACTAAACGCGAGGATCTGGCGCACGAGTTTCACTCTCTGGGTTTTAGAGACCTGTTCCCGATCTCAGCCGAACACCATATCGGCTTGGACGATTTGCTGGAACACGTGACCTCCGGTTTCGCAGTGGCCGCGCCCGCCGAAACCGTCGAGAAGCCGGCCATCAAGGTAGCCATCATCGGCCGCCCGAACGTCGGCAAATCGACGCTGTTGAACGCGTTTGCCGGGGCGGAACGCGCCATCGTCTCGCCGGTGGCGGGCACCACACGTGATGCGGTGGATGAATCCATCGTCCACGGCGGCACCGAATACGTCTTTGTCGACACGGCCGGGATTCGCCGCAAGGGCAAGACCAAGATGATGGCCGAGAAGCTGAGCGTGGTGATGGCGCGGCGTCACCTGCGCATGGCCAATGTCGCATTGCTGGTGCTGGATGCCAGTGAAGGTGTGCTCGCGCTGGATGCCACCATCGCCGGCTACGCGCACGAAGAGGGCCGCGCGTTAGTGCTCTGCGTCAACAAGTGGGACGTGGCCAAGGAAAAGAGTAAGCGCAAGTTCCTCGAACAGATTCAGGACAATCTCAAGTTTCTGGAGTATGCGCCCATCGCGTACAGCTCGGCCAAAGAGCGGCAGGGCATGCGCCGCCTGTTCGAGTTCATCCGCAAAGCCTACGAATCGGCGTCGAAACGTATCGGAACCGGCGAGTTGAACCGTTTTGTCGAGACGCTGAACTGGGAGTACAACATGAAGATCTACTACATGACCCAGGTTTCAGTACGGCCCCCGACTTTCCTGGTGTTCACCGACAAAGCCGGCAAGCTGCACTTCTCCGCGGAGCGCTATCTGATGAACCGCCTGCGCGAGCGCTTCGGTTTTGAAGGCACCCCGATCGTTATCAAAACGAGAAGGCGCTAGAAAAGCATATTTCACGCAAAGACGCAAAGTTCGCAAAGAAGAACGGTCGTTGTTTTCTTTGCGAACTTTGCGTCTTTGCGTGAAATGTTTTTATCTGAATCCGTAGCGCATCGGAACCATCGCGAAACGCTCAATGAACCGCGGCCGCTTTACCGGAGCGAGTTGTCTTTCGAGCAGCTTCTCGGCGAACTGGCGAAAACTCTCGGCCATCTTGGCGGACGGCTCACCGGTGCGGATGCCTTTGATGACATCGGCGTACTCGCAAGGAAAGGTGGAGAACACCGGCAGACCCACCGTCTTTTCGATGTCTTCGATCGAAAGCTCCATCCGTTTCGTGACGCGATTCACCAACAGGCAAACCTTGTCCTCCATGTCCAGCTTGCGGAACACCAAAGCCTTCAGCCTCGCCAGCCGCAGCGCCGCAAGCTCCGGCGTGACCACCAGGAAGATTTTGCTGGCGTCCCGCATCACCGCCAGGGACGTCTCATCCAGAGTGCCGGCCAGGTCGGCGTTCACAACCGAGTAGTTGCGCCGGGAGTACTCGATCAGTTGGGCGATTTGCCGGTTTTGGATGCCTTCTCCCAACTGGGGCGCATCCGAGAGGAGCAAATCGATATTTCCCACTTTCTTGATCAAACGCTGCCAGGCGTCGTCATCCAGGGTCTGGCTTCGGCTGGCCGCGTCGGTGACGGAGAACTCGTGCTCGACATTGAACATGAACCCGGTCACACCGGAGTAAATATCAAAGTCGGCCAGCAGCACGTTGGTGTTGGGCGCCCTGCTAAAAGCCCAGGTTGTGTTTGCGGCGATGGTCGAGGCTCCCACGCCCGGCTTGGCCGGCAAGAATGCATAGAAGCGCTCTGTGCTCTCCATGGCCAGTGGGTGGCGTTCGTTGTGACGGGCGACTTGATCGAGAGCCTCGCTGAGCTGGGTGTCTTCAAACGGAGGAGCCAGTAGTTCCTGCATTCGCAAGCGTAGCGCGAAGTGAAAGGCCGAAGGCTCTTGCGACGAGTGAATCGCGATCCTGGGTATCGTCGGGAAGTCTGCGTCGAGCCGGTTATTCAGGGCTTCAGCGATTCTCCGATCCTCCATGCTGAGGAAGATGACCTCGGGTACCCAAGCCCGCACCTGCCTCACGATTGCGTCGGCCGCGGGATACTCGGCCAGTACCTTGGAAAACACCAGGTTCGTGTGCGGGGCCGCTGCCTCCTCAAATTGCTTCCTAAGGGCTTCGCTGGGGCAGATTAGAATTGCTCTCATGACGAAACCAGTCTAGCTACGCACTGCGAATGTGGTTAATCCCCTTCTAGTACAGTTTTAAAGGTCCCATTAGTACCAGTACCCTGTCTCCGGGCAGGTCTAATGAGCGGATGTGGGTTTGCCCCCGCTTTCCTGATATGCGGCCACCACTTCCTCCGCCGAACCTGTGGCCATGACGCTTCCGTGATCCAGCCAGATGGCGCGTTGGCACAGATTCGTAATCAGCCCGGAGGCGTGTGAGGCCAGCAGAATGGTCTTGCCCGCGCGTTGAAAGTCCTGGATCTTGTCC
>JBGPHB010000662.1:0-3905 GCA_041484155.1 Bryobacteraceae bacterium | reverse complement strand
GTCGCTCTTCTTCCTGCTCGAAAATGGCGAGCGAGTCGCGCTTCGCCGCAAGGATTCGGAATTCGGCGAGTTGAGTGACCGGGCCGCCGAAGTTTCGCCCAACGCGCTATTGCGGCCAGTGGTGCAGGATTACCTGTTGCCGACGGTCGCCTACGTCGGTGGGCCGGCCGAACTCGCCTACCTGGCGCAGTCGCAGGTGCTTTACGATCAGCTCCTCGGCCGCATGCCGGTGGTGATGTCTCGAAGCGGGTTCACACTGCTTGAAGCACGAGCCGCGAAACTGCTCGGCCGGTATCGCATGACGGTGCCGGAGACGTTTGTCGATCCGGAGTCGCTCAAAGAGCGCATCGCCCGCGCCCTGGTTCCGGCTTCCGTGGAACGCGCCTTTGACGATACCGTCGACGGCGTCAAGCGCAATCTCGATACTCTGCACGGCGAACTGGAGCGTTTCGACCACACGCTGGCCGCGACTCTTGACAAGAGCCGCGCGAAGATCCTTTTCCAGTTGGAGAAAACCCGGCACAAGGCCGCGCGCGAAACGCTGCGCCGCGACGACCGCGCCACGGCCGACGGCGCCTACTTGAGCGGCGCCCTATATCCCCATCGGCACCTACAGGAACGGTTCTATTCGATCCTTCCCTTCCTCGCCGAGCACGGCCTGGACCTCGTCGACCGGATTTATGAAGCCGTCCAGTTAGACTGCCCGGATCATCGTGTCCTCGACATCTGAAAAGCCGTGAAACGCTCGTTCGGCCCGCTCCCTAACCCGGCATAGCCGGAACCAAACAGGTTGTGCAATATCAGCAAGCCGGGAACAATTGTCACCTCAACCCGCTCCCTCACGGTCGCGGTTCGGCAAGTGGCTGATTACCGAACCGCGACGGTTACGGAGCGGGCCGAACGAATGCGTCGCGGCTGGGTTGGATTTGTGAATCCGAAGACCCGTAAACATTGGATGAAACCCATGCCGCGAAAAATATTCTTCCAGAAACAACACGAATCCTACGGTCGCGGTTCGGTAAGTGGCTGACTACCCATCCGACACCGAACCGCGACCGTAAGGGAGCGGGCCGAGCGTTCTCATGCTCTACTCAATCCGCACAAACCGCGCCCGCTCTTTGTCCTTGCGGACTCTATCCACCGGGAACGCCTGGTTGTGCATCACGACGTAGATTCCCGCCGCCAGAACCCTCGCTGCGAAAAAACTCTCGGTCAGGTTCTGTAAACTGTCGCTCGACTCGAACCCCAGCGGGGTCATGGCGCCCGTCAGCACAATCGGATGTTTCAACTCGCCGAGCGCCGCCTTGAGGTACAGGCCGGTTTCCACCATTGTGTCGGTGCCGTGCGTAATCACGATCGGCGCGTCCAGCCGCTGGCGCACGGCATCCAGCACCCGCGACCGATCCGCATCGGTCATTTCCAGGCTGTCCTTATTCATGAGCCGCGTCGTGTCCACCTGCGCGTCGGGCAACCGCAAACGGCCCAGATACGTTTCGATCTTGCTTTCAAGATTCTCGACCGAACCCTTTTGCTCGGAGTAGACTTTTTCGATCGTTCCACCTGTGGTGATGACGTGAATCCGCATCCAAAAAAACCGGGGACATTGCGGGCAAGCGTCCGCTCACCCTTCCGCTGTCTACAATACCAGCAGTGTCCCCGGTTTTTCCCGACGTCTAAGCCCGCGCAGCCGCAACTCTAGGCGTATCCGTGGAGCCCTCTTTATAGACCGCCGCTCCCGCGAGTGCCGCGACGATCATCTCCACTACTTGCACGGCGACCGCCACCGTCATCAGCCCGACTGGGAACAGGTGCAGGAACACCGGCCCGGCGGCAAAGCCCAGCGCGTCTGCCAACGCCCACACCACCAGGCCCGCGCATATCGCCGTCCGCGGACCCGCCCCAAATCGGGGCCGGATCGCGGCGTAAAGCCAGACGGTGAGGATCCCGACGGCCAGCCCCAATACGTTGAACGCGACAAGCTGTTTCGTGGACAACACCGCAACCTTGCCGAGCCCCGCCATCACGTCGGCCCACTGTTTATCCAAAACGAGTGCGTTCAAGACTCCTTCGAAAATATCGATCACAATCCCGGCCACAATTCCGCCCAGGATCACACGACTCAGATTGATTTTACCCATAGGTCACCTTTCCCTTTTCAACAACGTATCCGAACGATATTAGTCCCATTCTTCGCCAGGCGCAATGGGGTCAGGGCGCGTCGATTAGTCTCAGGAGCGCATAAACCACGGGAATGCTGAACAGACTTGAATCAATCCGGTCGAGCCAGCCCCCATGGCCGGGCAGCCAGGAGCCGCTGTCCTTCACGCCCGCTCCGCGCTTGAGCGCAGACTCGCACAAATCGCCCACCTGTCCCGCCAGGTTGCCCACGGCCGCCAGCCCAAGCACCACGCCCAAAGGCGCCGCCGGAAGCAAGTAGTGTGCGTAGACCGCGCCCGCCGTGAGCCCGCCTGCCACGGAGCCAAACGCGCCTTCCCACGTTTTTGCCGGACTCACCCGCGGCGCGAGTTTATGTCGCCCGAACGCCTGGCCGATGTAAAGGGCCGCCGTGTCGCCCGCCCAATTGATGAGCAGCGCGAACATCAGCCAATGCTGATTCACGCCCCGCAATTCGATGGCGCAGCGGAATGCTCCGAAAATATAGACGACACCGAGCAGAAACGCAGCCGCGCTGGGCAGCACCTGCGCCAGATCGCGGGCGCGCAGAGCGAGCGCCATCGCGGCGATCCCGGCCAGCGGCACGACCATCCAGGGAGTGGGGGCAAACAACAGAGCCAGTCCCGCGGCCATGCCGGGCAGTCCCGCCCGGACGAATCCGTGCCCGGCGGCGATTCGGTCGTATTCATGGAACGCGAGAAGGCCGATCGCCGCCAGCACCGCCGCGAAAGCCCATTGCGGGCCGGCCAGAATCACCCACGTAAGTAGCGGAATCAGGACCAGCGCAGTCGCTATGCGCTTCATCGCGTCGCGATACTGACCGCTTCCTCCAGCGCCGGCTCGCCCAACCCACCGAAGCGGCGGTCACGTTTCTGGAACTCGAGAATCGCCCGCAGCAGCTCCGTGCGAGTGAAGTCCGGCCACAACGTCTCGGTGACGTACAGCTCGGCGTAGGCGATCTGCCACAGCAGGAAATTGCTGACGCGCATCTCGCCGGACGTGCGGATCAGGAGATCGGGATCGGGCATGCCCGCCGTATAAAGTCTCGCCGAGATCGCCGCCTCATCAATGGCGACATCCCGCCGCCGCGCGTCTTCAACTAGCGTCTTCACCGCGTCCACCAGCTCCGCGCGCCCGCCGTAGTTGATCGCGAGGTTCACCTGCAGGCCGCGATTCCCCGCGGTGGAGCGCACCGCCGCGTCCAGCTCCGCGCGCACAAAAGCGGGCAGCCCGTCCAGCCGGCCGATGGCGGTGAAGCGAATGTTGTGGCGCTTCATCTCGGCCAGCTCCGCCCGCAGGTACAGCCGCAGCAGCCGCCACAGCGTCTCCACTTCGGCCTGCGGACGTTTCCAGTTCTCCATCGAAAACGCGTACAGGGTAACCGCTCGAATCCCCAGCCGCGCACAGGTCTCCACCGTAACCCGCACTGGCTGGACTCCGGCTTTGTGGCCGGCTACGCGCGGAAGATTACGCCGTTTGGCCCAGCGCCCGTTGCCATCCATGATGATGGCGATGTGGGCCGGAAGGCGATGGGGGTCGATGGCACGAGCGAGAGAGTAATCCTCATCGCCCGGTGCCAGCACCTCCAATAGGGGTGCGATTTCCAATGGGACTATCGTACCAAGCACCGCTTCTCGGCTACTTCTTTATGATACAAAGTACTTGACATCAGCATGAAGTGGACTTATCATCACACCATGGCCTCCGTGCAACCCATCCGCACGCGTACC
>JBGPHB010000661.1:0-3908 GCA_041484155.1 Bryobacteraceae bacterium | reverse complement strand
GCCCGGAACCCCGGCCTGGTTGGGGGCTTCGGCCAGCGTCTCGCGAGCGTTGAAGCTGATTGGCGAAAGCGCGCTGGATGACGGCGGCGTGGAGGACCTGGCCGGGCGGCTGGGCATCGGTTCACGTCATCTACGCCGGTTGTTTTTGCGCTACCTGGGCGCGACGCCGGTGGCCGTGGCCCAGACGCGCCGGGTGCATTTCGCCAAGAAACTGATCGACGAAACGACTCTGCCGATGACCCAGGTGGCGATGGCCTCGGGCTTCGGCAGCATCCGGCGGTTCAACGCGACGTTTCAAAATCTGTACGGCCGCACGCCCGGCGACTTGCGGAGAGCCGATGCGCGCGGACGCAACGGTCATGCAGCCGGCCATTACACATTCCGGCTCGGCTACCGCCCGCCCTACGATTGGGATTCGCTGGTCGGGTTTCTAGCCGCACGCGCCACGCCGGGCGTCGAAACGGTGACGGCAACACAGTATCGCCGGACCATTTCGCTCGATGGACGCGCCGGAGCGATCGAGGTCCGGCCGGTGCCGGGGAAGCACTCTCTGGAATTGCACATCCGGTATCCCGAGCCCGCGGCGCTGTTCAGGATTGTTGAACGGGTTCGCAGGATCTTCGATTTGGGCGCCGACCCGGCCGAAGTGGCGGAGCACCTTGGAAAGGACTCGCGACTGGGGCGAATCATCCGCGCGCATCCGGGGCTGCGCGTGCCTGGCTGCTGGGATGGATTTGAGATCGCGGTGCGCGCGATCCTCGGTCAGCAGGTGAGTGTGAAAGGGGCGACAACGATGGCCGGCCGCATTGCAGCGGAGTTCGGCTCACCCGTGCCGGGCGGGGAAGGAGTTCTGTTCCCCACCGCCGCGGTGCTCGCTCGCGCGGACCTCACACGCCTCGGCGTGACCAGGCAGCGCGCGCAGTCGATTCGAGAGCTGGCTTCCGTGGTGGTCCGCGGCGAAATCGCCTTCGACGGCTCCCTCGACTCGGAGCGGTTTGAGGAAAGGATCACCACGATCCCGGGCATAGGCCCGTGGACGGCGCAGTACATTGCCATGCGCCTGGGTGAGCCGGACGCGTTCCCATCCGGCGATCTTTACTTGCGCGAGATTGCCAATCAGGCCGAGGCCTGGCGTCCATGGCGCGCCTATGCCGCCATGCATTTGTGGAAGAAAGCAGGGGAGAAACGATGAACTATTGTTATCTTGAAAGTCCCATCGGAACCTTACTGGTTGCGGGTGACGACGGCGGCGTCCGGCGGATCGAATTTCCGAAAAACGGTAGTCCGGGCCGTCCTGAACAGGATTGGCAGGAATCGATGGCGGGCGCGGTTGGAGAAGCCGCGCGCCAGTTGCGCGAATATTTCGGCGGCCGGCGCAAGGACTTTGATCTCCCGCTGGCGCCCGACGGCACTCCATTCCAGCGCAACGTATGGCGTCATCTGCAGGACATCCCGTATGGCGAGACCATCTCGTATGGCGAGCTGGCGAAGCGCGTGGGTAACCCGAAGGCGTCGCGCGCAGTGGGCGCCGCGAACGGCTTGAACCCGCTCCCGATCGTGATCCCGTGCCATCGCGTAATCGGCTCGAACGGAAAACTCACCGGGTTTGGTGGAGGGCTGCCCACCAAGGAAGCGCTGTTGACGCTGGAAAAAGCGGGAAGTAGGTAGTGGGAAGTGGGTAGTCGGCGGTTCCGGCAGGCTCCCCACTACCCACTACCCCGCAATCGGAGCCTCGCCCGCGGAAAGGGACGCGACCATCTTTTCCTTGAGCCGCTCCGCCGCGTCGACCGCGGACTCGAGCGCAATGCGGTAGCTGATGAGGCCAATTGCCGCATTGACGCCCAGCACGGCGAAGAAAGCCGTCTGACTGTCGAAGGCCCAGCGCGCCAGATAGGCCAGTCCCGCGGGAAGGAACGCGATGGGGTAAATGACGAAGAGCATCGCCTGAACACGTCCGGCTCCTCCGGTCCGGAACGAGGTCGCCGGATTCACGCCTCGCGCGTGGTGGACCGACAGCAAGTTCCCGGCGGCAAGCAAGAAGATACTGATGACCCCCGCGACCGAAAAAGCCTCGGATAGCCGCTTCAAGCTGAGCGGCATGCCCAGAAATGCGCAGACCGTGGCGACGGCGGAGATCTCGATCAGAATGAAAAAGAGCGCGCTCAGGTTCTTGCTGATCAAAACACGGGAGAACGACACCGGCGCCAGAAAATAGATCTGAGCCGCCGACCGATCGAAGCCGAAGGAGTTCCAGAAGCATACTTCACTGAGCAGCAGCAGCGAATACACGCTTACCACAGTGAGATAGTTGTTTCCAAGAAAAGATCTTGCCGTCCCGGTGCGGCCCAGCGCCATCGGCAGCCACACCACCAGACCGAACGTGAACCCCATCAAGAAGACCAGGCGGAAGCGCGGAGAGCGCAACAGGAACCGGATCTCTTTCTCCACAAGCGCGGCGAGTGGATCGGCGAACAACGCCGACGGCAGGCGGTAGAATTTTTCGAGCAACCCCTGCTGCGGTGTGGGCCGCGCGTCGCTGGCTCCCGCAGCTTCCGCATCGAAGGACAGCGTGGTGCGGAATTGCCAGAGGGCAAAAAGGCCGGCGCCGACGGTCCACGCCAGGATGATTGCGGAGGAATGCAGGAAATCGACGCCTTGCAGCAGGTTCGAGCCCGCCGTCCAAGGCCAGCCGAGCCTGGCGCCGCGGGCGAAGAGCGAGCGGAGACGCGCGCCGGGGACCGAACCGGCGCGCGCGAGCAACATTTGCGGCAGCGCGGCGCAGATGACCAACAGGAAAAACGCGACTTCGCGGATTCGCTTACGAGCCAAGATCCGCGACAGCAGGTCGCGCATCCCGGCAGCGAGGAATAGGTTGAAGAGAACGTATGGCACGACTGCGATGGCGGACCACTTGGGAAAATCGGGATTCAGCAACACTCCCACGGCCAAGCCAATCAGTACCAGCATCATCTCGATGCCCGCGGTGACGCGCAGCATCACTTCGATCCCGAACAATTGCGAAACCGGGATCGGGTAAACCCGCAACTTGCGCAGCTCGAGCGATGAGCCGGTGGCGGCCATCAGCAGAGGCACCACTTGCCAGTAGAGGAACGCGACGAGCAGGGCGCCGGGCAGAGCTACTTTCACCAGGCCCAGATTCGCCGGGTCGGCGACCAGGCGGGCCGTGGCCACGGCGGCCAGGGTCCAGAAGCCGTACCAGACGGCCCCGAACACAGCGGTCCACCCAACTCCCGCGCGGGGATAAAAGTTGAGCAGCGTGCGCCACTGCGCCCACAGGATGGCTCGCGCGTGCTTCATAACTCACAGCCAGTCAAGTGTCTCGGCCGTGCGGCCGACGCCCACGGCGCGCACAAAAGCGTCTTCGAGTGTTTCCGCCGAGCCGCGCAGCTCCGCCATCGACCCCTCGCGCACCAGCTTGCCCTCGTTGATAATCGCCACGCGATCGCACAGGCGCTCGACCACCTCCAGGACGTGAGAGGTGAGGAAAATGGTGGCGCCGCGGTGCACCTGGTCGACCAGGATGTCCTTCATCAATCGCGCGCCCACCGCGTCGACGCCCTCGAACGGTTCGTCCATCAGGAACAGTTCCGGACGATGAATGAGAGCGGCGGCCATGGCGACGCGCTTGCGCATGCCCTTGGAATACTCCGCGATCAGTTTCCTCCGGTCGCCCGCGAGCTCGAACAGCTCCAACAGTTCGGCGGATCGTGCGCGGGCCACGGCCCGCTCGAGGCCGTAGATCCGGCCTACGAACTCAATGAATTCGCCGCCCGTCAGGTGGTCGAACAACAGCGATTCGTCGGGCACCAGCCCGATGAGCTGCTTGATCTCGAGCCCGCGCTCGGGCATGGGCAACCCGAGCAATTGAATCGCGCCGGAAGTGGGCG
>JBGPHB010000660.1:0-3914 GCA_041484155.1 Bryobacteraceae bacterium | reverse complement strand
TGGGAGTGTGTATTCCTGGCCCCCAATGGTTACGGGCTTGTAGTCCAGGGTCACTTGGACCTCTTTCATCGGGAAATCGCGCGGCAGGTCGATACACTTCGCCGTAAGGCGCAACACGTGCCTGGTCTCGGCATCGGCGTACACCAGCCCCTTATACGCTACAAAAATCACGTCCACGGAGTCCTGGTGGGACAGGCGATAGCCCATGCCCGCGGGGACCTGGTAGGAGAACACGAACATTTTTCGTCCGTTCAGGGTGGCCATGCTATCGAACTTAAATTCGGCCCGAGCCACGGGTACGAACGTGTTGTACAAGAAACTTCCGAACTCCCCGAAGGAGACCGTCCCCTTGATCTGAGAGTGCCTAACGTTGGTGACTTTCTTTCGGTTGATCGTGGTGACTTGGTAGCTCTCGATGCGGTTGGAGAAAGTAACTTCCTCTTCAATCAGGTCGGTGCTCCCGGGCGCCGTCCGCCGCTTCGTGGTCTGGGTACAGATATAGTCCGGCAGACGCTTCGAGTATTCGAGCGCATACTCCTTCACTGCCGCGAGTACGTCGGCGTGTTCCGAGGGCACCTGCGCCAGCGCCCCTGCCGCCCATAGCGTCGCTCCAAGAAACCCCAATTTGCTCATACTACATTTGTAACGCAGTCGTCCGCTTCTTGATAAGGAGCAGCCACTTTTCGGTTACCTTCTCAACGCGCTCGATTTCTCCGGCATACTCTTGCATCATCATGTCGAGTGTGGCGGTTACCTCCGGCAGATCGCCGCCGTAGTCATGGAATCCGGCCCAGCCGCCCGGGACCAGATGCCTCCAAACCAAGCGGAAGTCGCTCCTCACCCAGGCCGGATCATGATTCCCATCAGTGAAGCCGAAAGCCAGGCGAGCCCCTTCCGGCAGGTGCGCTTTCATGGAGTCTTCTTTGATGACTTGTATTCTTGCGGCCCAGGGTTTCGTGACCTCGCGAAAGATTTCCTCCTGGCTGGAGGAGTTGAGGATGCCGTGATACAGTGCGGCCATGCTATCGCCACTCTCATTCCTGGTGTGGTCGAAGTCCGGATTGAAGACATCGATGACCCAGACGCGCTTCCCGGAAACTTCGGCCAGACTTGCGAGCTTGGCCGTTCCTCCGCCCAGGAAACAGCCGATCTCCAGAAAATCTCCTTCCATGCGGTCCAGCCCTTCCCGGCGAATCAGGTGCAGCAGCGATTCGTAGCCCACCAGGTCGGTTGTCAACATCAGGCTGCCTCTTCGACGGCGTCGGGCTGGTTGAGAGTCGGTTCGAAGAGCCCAAGCAGAATTCGATCGATCACCTCGACGCCTTGCATGAAAGAGTGATCCTGGTTGCTTACCTCGTACTTCCACGCCCCGAAACGTCCGCGTGAGTATATGTGCCGGGCCTGTAGCGCGGGGAGCGTGTCTCGGAGGATCGACTCGCGCTCCAGCGACGGAGTCGGATAACCCGGCGTTAATACCCGATGCCAGCGGCTCAGAATTGCGCCGGTATCCGGAATCAGGCCGATCGAGACCATCTGGGCCACAACGTCATCGACCAGGCGTTTCCGATCGCGCGGCGAGTGTTCTGTTTCCGACACCTCCGCCATCAGCGACCAGGTGGAGCCGGGTGACGGCACATTATGAGGGCTGTAGTTGCTGAAAACGGTTACGCGATAGAAGCTGCTGTCCGGGCCGGGGAAGTACATCCAGCACATCTTTGAAATGGACTTGGGCGGATGGCCTCGCATGCCGATACCGATCACGTGTACGCTGGAGGACTTCAGGCGCTCGGTTCTGGCGGGGAAACCCAGAACCCGGCAGAGCCAATTCAAAGGTGCGGTATTGACCAGCCGTTCGTAATTCAATTTCCTTCCGCAGCTGAGGGTAATGATCCGCCGCGACGAATCGATGGCCTCGACCCGTGAGCACATCCTGAGGTTCGCCGCCGGGATTCGGCGGCCGAGCGATCGCCAGATCGCCCCAGTCCCGCCGTAAAGCGGGAAGCGAAAGCGCCGGTTCGGGCCCCAGGAGACCTGATCTTGTTGCAGGCGGATCGACTCTAATGACGGTAACGATACACGCTCTGCGACCCACCTGAAATCCAGTTGGTCGAGGGGGTGCGCCCAGACTTTGAGGTTATAGGGAAACATGAAAAGGTCGGCGATTCCCTGACCGAAGGTCGTCAGAATCCACTCGCGGAAGTTCGCCGGGGTCTGGCACTGGAGCGCTGCCTTTCTTAGTCCTTCCACGGCGCGCTGGCGATCTGCCGGGTCAAGCCGGTGCAAATTGTTTTGGAACGGATAGGGAACGAATCGATTGTTGATCCAGATCCAGCTCTCCCTTTCGTGCCACAGCCACTCCGCGGGCGGGAGCGCGAGGTCCATGTACTCGTCGAATTTGCGGTAGTGGGAAAACTGAACGTGCCCACCTAGATCCCAGGTGAAGCCTTGGGAGTCGACGTGGGAGGAGGATAAACCACCGGGTTCTTCGGCGGCGTCGATTAGCAGGAAATCCTTGCGGCCCAACTCTAGAAGGCGAAGCGCGGCGCCGATGCCGGTGGGTCCTGCTCCGATGATGGCAATTTCAGTGTGTTCCACGAGAAGGTCCTCTACCCCGCCCTGACGGGCGGGGCTTTGGGGCGGGGTTTGGCAACGTGCCATTGGTCTGGGCAAGGAGCAGGGTCATTGTTCGAGTTCTGAGCGGGCCCACTTGGAGATGTAGTTTTCCGCGGCCGTGTGCTCTACTTCACGGTCGCTCAAGTAGGTCCAGGTTCTCCACCGTTTTTCTTTCAGCTTTTCCAAGACGCGGTAGTCCTTCCGCGCCTTCACCAAACGGTTGCGTTGTGCTGCGATTTGGGCCTCGCACTGTCTTCGGCTTCCTCTCAGCGACTCTCGCTCGCTCTGCATGTGCAATTGAAACGCGGCCAGAGCTTGCAAGTCGGACCCATCAATGGACGGCAACGTCAATAAGCCCAACTCGGATTTCAACTGGGCGGCAATCAGGGTGTTTTCCCGGTGGATCAGCCCGGCAAGCGTGTGTTGCAGTGCGGCGAGTTTTTCTTCCTCAGTACGCATTTGCAGCAGGCGCCAGTCGAGAACCCGCTGAAGAGGGAACTGAAAGGACTTCACGTCAATTGTTTGGCCAGAGTGAACAGGCCGTTTTGCGTCTCTTCGAGAGCCACACTGGTGTTCGCATCCTGACGCAGGTATTCGAGAATCTGCGGGCGGACGCGAATGGTTTGATCGAGCTTAGGATTGGTGCCCTGTACGTGCGCGCCCAACTGGATGAGGTCGGATGACTGCTGGTAGAGCGCCAAAGCCTCGCGAACCTTTTGGGCCGCCTGAATTTCTTCCGGCGTGGTCACTTTGTTGGCCAGCCGGCTTACTGAGTTCAGGACATCGATGGCCGGATAGTGCCCAGCCGCGGCCAGCTCGCGGGAAAGAATGAGATGCCCGTCCAGAATGCCTCGGGCCGCGTCGCAGATGGGTTCGTTGAAATCGTCGCCTTCTACCAAGACCGTGAAAAATCCGGTGATCGATCCGGACTCGAAACTGCCGGCGCGTTCAAAGACCTTCGGCAGGAGCGTGAATACCGACGGCGTGTACCCCTTCTGGCTGGGCGGCTCGCCCGCGGCCAGGCCGATCTCGCGCTGGGCCATCGCCAGGCGCGTCACGGAATCCATCACGAGAAGCACGTCGAGGCCTTGATCGCGGAAGTATTCGGCGGCCGCGAGCGCCACGACCAGTACATCCGCGTCCGTGCCGCGCGTGACCTGCCCGAGCAGCGTGGACTTGCCCACGCCCGAGCCGGCGAAGATGCCGATGCGCTGGCCCTTGCCCAGCGTGTTCAAGCCGTCGATCGCGCGCACGCCGGTCTGCAAGGGCGTGTCGATCGCGGGCCGGTCGAGCGGATCGGG
>JBGPHB010000659.1:0-3932 GCA_041484155.1 Bryobacteraceae bacterium | reverse complement strand
CATCCGCGCGGGGTCGCGCTAACTGCGGACCGAATTGCTCAAGCAGTTCGATGCTGGCCAACAGTTCGTCCTGCACGTCCTTGTGTAGTTCGCGGTACTCGGGGACGAAATCGTCATGCAGATCAACCTCCCACTTCACCTATCTAGTATGCACCATAATACCTATGTCGTAAAGTGCATATACCTGAAGGGCCCTTCCGTCTGTACCAGCTTGGATTTGACACATACGGCAATTTGCCGTATCGTGAGTATATATGGCGAACCCTCATACCATAGCCCGCCTTGAGGCCCGTCTCCCTGCCGAGATTTACGCCGTGCTCAAGCGCGCGGCCGAAATTCAGGGACGCACCCTTAGCGATTTTGTCGTCTCCGCGTCGCGCGATGCCGCCGTGCGCACCATTGAGGAAACCGAAGTCCTCCGCTTGTCGGCGGAGGATCAGAAGCTCTTTGCCAACGCGATCCTCAAGCCTCCCGCGCCGAATGCCGCACTCAGAAAGATGGCGAAGCGCCACCGCGAGCTGTTCGGCGCGTGAACGCTCCTTACCGCATGGAGGCGCTGACCGAAGCGCATGACCGCTCCGCTTTCTCTTGCGGGGAGGAAGCTCTGGACCGCTATTTCCGGACGCTGGTTACCCAAGACATCCGGCGGAACATCACCAACTGTTTTATCGCAGTCGAGGTCGCGGACGGCCGCATTGCCGGGTACTACACGCTTGCCGCGAGCAGCGTTCCCGCCACCGATCTTCCACCCGATCTGACCCGGAAACTGCCGCGTTATCCGACCATCCCGGCGGCGCGGATCGGCCGCCTAGCCGTCGATCAGCGGTTTCACGGTCGCGGACTGGGCGTCGCGCTGCTCGCAGACGCGGCCCTCCGCACGCTCGGCGCGGCCCCGGCTGCTTTTGCACTCGTGGTTGACGCCAAGAACGACGCAGCCGTCGCGTTTTACAGACATCACGGCTTCTTGTCTTTCGCCCGCCAGCCGCGAACGCTGTTCCTCCCGCTCGCCACAGCCGCAAAGGTCCTTCTGCCCAAGGGTAAGAAGTAACAATCTTGACGCGGACGAGTCCTCCGGAGGCTCCCACCGAATGAGACGACAGGGCCGCGGGAGGTTGAGATCGACCTTCCGCCCGGAGTTCAGGCGGATCTGTAGATTGCCTTCGGCGTCAATTTTCTCGATGGTTCCGGTCTGGCGATGCGTTCGTCCTTGTACGGCGCGGTGAATTGGAGGCGGTCTCCGGCGGAAAACTCTCGCTCTGCTTCGCGGTAGACGTTGACGCCCTGGAGGCGGCGCGGCTCATCGGTGGTCCGCTCACCGTCGTCGCGCGCTCGATTGTGACTAGGTTCTGGTCACCGTCCAGCGAGTACAACTGCCAGGTGACGGTTGTCGATCCCAAGAGCCGGAAAGCCGCCTTCTGGCAGGCTCCGGTGATGATCGTGCAGTAGTCGAATTGCTATTTGCATACTTGTCAGCCGGTCTTCCGCAGGACGTCCTCTACGGCCTCCGGGTATCTCGCGATTACTGCCAATAGGACACGCGTGGGCGCATCGGGCTGCGACCGCCCTTGCTCCCAGTTCCGCAGAGTGGCAGGCGGGAAGCCAAAACTTGGTCGCGAACTGCACTTGGCTGAGTCCCATTCCCAGCCGAACCTCGCGCACATCGATATCCGGGGCTTGAACGTACGTGACGCGAACGCGATCATTCTTCCCTTTGGTCCAAGCGATGGCTTGTTCCAGCCCCTCGATGACGCGCTCGCCAACGGTTTGGCGGATTCTTGTCCGGGTTCGCCTCTTCGCGCTCCGTTTCGTTTTCGTTTTCGTGTTCGTGTTCACTTCGGGCATCTATGCCTTTCTAGCGTATCCCGCCAGCAGGATCGGGAGCAGCCGTTTCATCGTGTTCCGCTCGGCTCTGCTAAGGTTCGCCCCTTCGTTCTTCGAGTATGCTGCCAGCAGAAACACCGGCAGCCGCTCGTTGTGGTAGTAGTAGATGACTCGCGCGCCGCTTCGCTTGCCTCGTCCTGGCAGGGCTCAACGGACTTTCCTGACTTCCCCGCTTTCCGGGATGATTTCACCGGCCTTGGGATTCATGCCCACAAACGCTACAAATTCATCTCGGACCGAATCCGGCGTCATTGGCTTCGCATCCTTCAGAAATCGTTCGGTCTCGACGACCGTCGTTGGGACGGCCGGCACGGCGTCACTATACGCACATTGCGTATAGCCGGTCAAGGGGAGGCTCGATCCTGTTAGATGAACACGTTCGCCGAGACTTTGAAAAACTGGGCGAGCTGTTTGGCATGTACCTTACTGATGGCGCGTTTCGCGTTGATGACGTCGGATACGTAGCCTCTGGATTTGAAAATCGGAAGAAGGTCGGCTTGCTTCAAACTCCGTTGGTCCATCAGATACACCAACATCTCGTGAGGACTCGGATCGGGCAGAGGATGATGCTCCTCTTCGTAGTCCTTGATGAGACGAACCATCAGGTCAAGGGCGGCATCCTCCTCCACAGTGCGACGCTCGCCTTTATCCATCAGGTTCTCGACTTCGGTAAGCATGCGCTCATGCTCTTCTTCGTTCGTGATCACTCGCGGCAGGACTTTTGCCAAGACCCGAGCGTACTTCTTGTCGTCGATGACTAGCGCGCCCATTTTTTCCAATCTCCTCGCGTGTATTCCTTGTGAGTGAGGAATTCTTTGACCATTAGAAGCTTTGCCCGATAGTCGACCTTAACGATCAGGCGGTAGTAGTTATGCCGGATGTTGAAAATCAACAGCGACTTGTACTGGTCGGCAGCGGTGGTATCGTACGCCTCTTCAGCTCCCGATCTGGACCCAACGAAATCCTATGTCGACTTGCGACGCCGCGGCACTTACTGCACCGTCCAGTTCTCAATGGCGAGTCCCTTGACGAGCTTCGGTTATTGGTCACTAAAATCGCCGATATTGCCACCGCGTGCGCGGCAATCATGGTATCCATAACGCCGATCGGCGTTCCGCTTCGCTCAAGACCGGCCCGGATCTCGGCGAATGCATCTGCGGCGGCTTCATCCCACGCCAAAGTGTGGACACCGCTGAAAAATCTCTCAACCTCAGCCGCGAGCCGGTGCGCTTGGGGCCGCCGCCGCACGCCAAACCGCAGCTCCGCACGGGTTACTGCGGAGATGCATATTTGCGTCACGTCCAGCTTGGCGAGATGCGAATCGATCGCGGGCTCGTTGCCCTTGATCACGTAGCTGCGGTATCGGTGTCGAGCAAATACAAGTCGCTCATCGCTCGTTCCGCCACAACTGGCGCTCACTCAGTGGTTCGTTCATGGGGCGATCTGCCATGAAGTCGGCCGGAACGCTCGACCTGTCGCGAAGCGCCAAATATTCCGTCCAGGTGTTCCAGCCGGCCTTTTTCGACAAAATGACGTCTCCGGTCCGCTCGTCCCGGCGGACGAATACCTCTTCGCCTTCGAATCGGAACTCAGCCGGCAACCTGACGGCTTGGCTGCCGCCGTTGGTGAAAAGACGAGCTGTCTTGCTGGGCATGAGGCCTCCTGTCAAGTGTCTATACTGAGTATATACTACTAACGATCAAAACACGCGCCTCTTCAGCCGTTCCACCGTAAATTTCGCCGTGTCCGCCACCGCCATCACCGTCATCACGCCCGCTTGCACCGGATCCGTCACCACCAGGTCAGCCGCATTGGGGACGCTCCCCGCCATATTGAGGCTCACCACCAGCATGCCCTGCGCGCGAACGTCAAGGACCGCCTGCTCGATCTCGCCGCCCATCAACGAGCCGGCCAGCACGATCGCCTTGACGCGCGGCAGACGAGCGCTCGCTCGTACCGCGGCGGCCAGCGATGCTTCACCGACCAGAGGAATCGTGTCCACCGAGATATGCTCGCCCCGGATATTGTGCCGATCGGCTTCGGTGATGGCT
>JBGPHB010000658.1:0-3934 GCA_041484155.1 Bryobacteraceae bacterium | reverse complement strand
GACGTCGTGCAAAACGCTAAGCGGTGTGCCTTCTCCGACGATCCTTCCGCCCTCCAACAAATAACAGCGGTCGGCGATGTCCTCCAGGGTGTCCAGATCGTGCGTCGCGACCACGACGGTTTTCGATCCGCCTGCCCAGGACTTGAGAAGTTCCACGATCTGGGTCTGACTGACCGGGTCAAGAGCGGCCATGGGTTCATCCAGAAGCACTACTTCCGGATCCAGGACCAGAACCGAGGCCAGCGCGACACGCTTCTTCTCGCCGCCGGAGAGCCGATGCGGCGGGCGGTCTTTCAGGTGTGCGATCCCCATCTGCCGAAGCACGTCTTCGACGCGTCCGCGAATCTGATCCCTGGGCCACTGAAGTTGCAAGGGCCCGAACGCCACTTCATCGAAGACGCTGGGATTGAAGAGTTGGACGTCGGGATTTTGAAAGATGAGTCCTACGCGGCGGCGAAATCGAAAGAAGAACTCTTCATCCTCTAATCCCGGTTCCGTCAGTGGTTCCCCGCAAAAAGAAATCTCACCGTGTTCGGGAAAACAGATGCCCGCGAGCAGACGAATCAGAGTGGACTTGCCCGAGCCATTGGCGCCCAGCAGTGCCACGCGCTCCCCCCGGATGACGTGCATGGAGAGGCCATTCAAGGCTACGACGCGGTTGTACCGGTAGGAGATGCCGCGGGCGTCGAAAACCGGCGTTGGCATGTTAAAACCGGCCCAACCAAATCGCAACAGAAGCAACGCCGAGGAACACGGCGAGCTGTACCCAGTCTTTGCGATTCATCGTCAAATCGTCCAGCAGGTGAACCTCACCGCGAAAGCCTCTCGCCAGCATCGCGGTGTGGACTTCGCCGCTCAGCTGCAGACTCTTCTCGAGAAGCACGCCGGCGCTGCCGGCCGCCAGACGCCGCCGGTCTGCGGCGTCCAGAACGCCGACCAGCCGCGTCTGACGGGATTCGAACATATCCTGGGCGGTTTGAAGGAACAGGAAGATATATCGATAGGTCATTCCGAGGATCATGACAAGGATCGCGGGGACATGAAAGAATCTAAGCGCTCGGAGTATGTGGGTCCAAAGCGTGCAAAGAATGAGCAGCACCGATAGAGTCGAAGCAGCCTCGGCGCGAAGGACCAGCAGGATCGCGCCATTCAGTCCCTGGTGCGTCGCCGCCCATCCCAGGATCGGCAGGCGATACACAATCTGACCGGGCGTGAGGAAGATGGCGGGCAGCGCGATCACTCCGGTGAATCCAAGAACCGCTATCCACACTCTGGTGGCCAGGACGCGAATCGAGATTCGCGAGAGAAGCGCTAGCATGATCCCGAGCGCGAGAATACCCACCACCGCCCACACTCGATGCACTGAGACGACCGCCACGATCAGCGCGGCCACTCCAATCAGTTTGACGCGGGCGTCCAGCTTTTGGAGGAGCCCATCAGCTCGCGCCGTTTCCTCGGCAAAGAGCGAATGCTGGATGGCATCCAATAACCCACGCGCGGTCTTCTCGACGAAGCTCTTGCGCCGCCGGCGCGAAAGGAGAGAAATCAGAGGAACGCTGACCAGGACAATCAGAGCGACTCCAACCATGGCCGACACGAAATATCCGAAAGAGGGGCTGCGAATGAAGGACGGCGCGTAACCAGGGATGGGCGCAGTCCAAAGTGAGGACAGTCGAGCGAGTCCTTTCTCTCCCCACGCGCTGCCAGCCGCCAGAATGCCCACGGGCGTCAGAACGACAAGCGCGGCGAGGCCCAGCCACAGATTGCGGGCCGTAAGAACCGGCCGATCCAGATTCGGGGCTTCCGGCGCCGTCCATTGAAGGAGTGCCGGATCCGCGCGTTGGAGATAGGCGACCAGGCCGGCTGAAATGATGAACTCCGCCAGGCCGGCAAAGGTCAGGTGTCCGATCATCATCGCGGGGATGGAGACACCCAGCGAGTAGGGCGCATACAGCGGCGCTCCAGCAGCGTCGCGGAAGAGCATCGGCTGAATCCCGAACTCCACAGCGGTGAGCAGTGCCGATACATTGATGGCCGCGTAACCAGCGATTCCGGCGGCCAAAGTGCGGCGTCTCGAAGTGATCGACGCTCCTCGCGCCAGCGCGCGATACACGCCGTAAGAAACGAGTGAGCCGGCAATTGCAATGTTGAAACAATTCGCGCCGATGGCAGTGATACCGCCGTCGCCGAAGAATACCGCCTGGATCACAAGCGCGATCGAGATCGCGAGCATCGACGCCCAAGGGCCGAGGATGATGGCTGCGATGCCCATCCCAACTGCGTGTCCCGTGGTGCCGCCCGGGAGCGGCAGATTGAACATCATGATCACGAAGGAGAACGCCGAGAACAGCGACAACATCGGAATCATGCGCGCGCTGAGTGTTTTCTTGACTCGATGCAGCGCTGTGTACCAAAAGGGCGCGGCCCCGGCGTAGAGGGTGGCGCACGAAGAGGGACTCAAATAGCCATCGGGGATGTGCATCGAGGACACGAGCAGGATAGCACGATTGCACAAATCGTGCGATCTCTCCGGACGGCCAGCGGGACCTGAGAAGTGCCTGAATCCTGCTCGGGTCCGAATTCATCACTTAGACAGTTGTCGAAATATCACAGAACCGGAGATCCCACAGCATGAGTAGCCTCGCAGGAAAAGTCGCAGTCGTCACGGGAGCTTCTAAAGGAATTGGGGCGTCTATCGCGGAACACCTTGCGGCCGAAGGCGCGTCGGTCGTGGTCAATTACGCCAGCAGCAAATGCGGGGCAGACGCGGTTGTCAAGCGCATTACCGGCAAGGGCGGCAAGGCCGTCTCCGTCCAGGCCGACGTCTCCAAGCCGCAGGACATAACGCGTCTGTTCGCCGAGACCAAGGCTGCGTTTGGAAAGCTGGATGTTCTGGTAAACAACGCGGGTATTTACGAGTTCGCGCCCCTTGAGTCCATCACAACCGAACACTTCCACAAGCAATTCGATCTCAACGTACTCGGCCTGCTTCTCACCACGCGGGAGGCAGTCAAGTTCATCGGCGCCGAAGGCGGCTCCATCATCAACATCAGTTCCGTGGTGGGTCCCATGCCGGTTGGGGGCGCTTCCGTATACAGCGCCACGAAAGCGGCGGTGGACGCGGTTACGATCGCGCTTTCGAAAGAGCTCGGCCCCAAAAAGATCCGGGTCAATTCACTCAACCCGGGCATGGTCGAAACCGAGGGACTCCACTCCGCCGGCTTCGCCGAGAGCGAGTTCCGCAAGATGATCGAGGCCCAAACTCCACTCGGCCGCATCGCACAGCCTCAAGACATCGCCCGCGCGGCCGTCTTTTTTGCATCCGACAACGCCGGCTGGGTCACGGGCCAAACACTGCTCCTGGCCGGCGGCCAACGCCAATGACAGCAGCCGGACCAGTTGCGCAGCCAGGAAGTTTTACACCCACCACGGCGCCGCGGGTCGCTCACGGATCACGATCTGGTTCAGGAATGCCGCCGCCTTGGTGAGGCCTTCGTCGGGTGACATCAGCGTATCCTCGTGCTCGATCGAAAGCACGTAGTCGTAGCCAAACATCCGCAGCGTGGAGATGAATTCGCTCCACCACCCGTGGGCGTGGCCGTAACCGCAGGCCCGGAAAATCCAAGCCCGGTTGCGCTCGTCGGTGTACTTCTTCGTATCGAGGACGCCGCTCATGGGCAGGTTCACGTTGTAGATCTGGGTGTCCTTGGCGTGAACGTGAAAAATGGAATTCCCCAGGAGGCGGATCGCGGCGATGGGGTCGATCCCTTGCCAGAACATGTGGCTCGGGTCGTAGTTGCAGCCGAGATTGTTGCCGGCGATCGAACGGAGCTTGAGCATGGTCTCCGGGCTATAGACCACGAAGCCCGTATGCATTTCGATGGCGATCTTCACGCCGTGATCCGCGGCGAACTTGGCCCGCTTCGTCCAGTAG
>JBGPHB010000657.1:0-3938 GCA_041484155.1 Bryobacteraceae bacterium | reverse complement strand
CGCGTCCCACATACGTGGCCATAACCAGGGCCAAGGACAGGGCCAGCCAGCTCCAATCCACATGCCGAAGGGCGGCGACAAACTGGTCCCAGGCGAATCCGGAGGTACGCCAGCGATAGACCACGAACCCAACCACGGCGATCGCGGCTGCGAGGGCGAGTCCGGCTCCCAGGTATTTCTTGTTCAAAAGGTTACGGCCGCCTCATCTTTTTGAGCGCCCCCGCCATGGAGCAGGCTAGAATGTAGTTCGAACTTATCATGTCAGATCTTCGTTTCTATTACAGGATACGAAGATACTCATGGCGGCCCTTGCCACAGTTGGACAGATTACCACGCCGCTTCGCTTGCTTGCCCAAGGGAGCTGGTGGACTCGTCAGCAACGGGGACAGTGTTTGGACGAGGATAATCAGCTAGTCGAGCGGTGCCTCAGCGGGGAGGAGGCCGCCTGGGAGGACCTGGTGCGGGTCCATACCCGGCGTGTGTACGGGATTTGCTACCGTTTCACGGGATCGGACCCGGAGGCGCAAGATCTGACCCAGGAGGTGTTCCTGAGGGTGTTCCGGTCACTGAAGAGTTTTCGGGCCGGCGAGGGTTCGTTTGGAGTCTGGCTGGCGAGATTGAGCCGCAATCTGCTGATCGACCACTACCGGCGAACCAAGCTGGAACGGGCCACTGATTCGATCGAAGAACAACTCCCGATGTTGGAAGAAAAGACCGCGATGTCCGGGCGAACGGACGGTTTGGTAGCGGGCCGCGAGGCCAGCGATCTGCTCCAGGGAGCCTTGCAGAAACTGTCGCCGGAATTACGCGAGACCGTGATCCTGCGGGATCTCGAAGAACTAGAATATAAGGAAATCGCCCAGGCGTTGAACGTGCCCGAAGGCACGGTAAAGTCGCGATTGAACCGCGGGCGGGCCGAGCTGGCTCGGGTCCTGCGGCGGCAAAAGGTAGCGGTATGAAACGGGTAGTGGGTAGTGGGAAGTGGGAAGTGGGGCGCGCGTTCCGGACGCCCCGGGCCCCACTAACCACTACCCACTCCCCACTACCCGCTTTTTTATGACTTGCGCGGATCTCGAAATTCTGCTCGCCGACTACGTGGATGGGACACTCCACGGGCCGGAGAAGTCTGCGCTCGAAAGGCATCTTGCCGAGTGTGCGGCCTGCTCTGAGTTGGCCCGGGATGCGGCTGGCGCGGTGGCGTTCATGGAGCGCAGCGCGGCGGTCGAGCCGCCGCCGGAGCTGGTGACCAGGATCTTATTCGAAATCACCAACGGGCCCAGTCACGCGGTGATCAAGCCTTCGTGGGTCCGCCGGCTGTTCGGGAAATGGCTCGAGCCGGTTTTGCAGCCCAGGCTGGCGATGGGCATGGCCATGACGGTGCTCTCTTTCGTCATGGTGGGGCGGCTCTCGGGAATCGAGGTGCGGCAGTTGAAGCCCTCCGACCTGGATCCGGTCAAGGTTTGGATGGCAGTAGACGATCGCATGCATCGGACTTGGGAACGCACCATGAAGTATTACGAGAGCATGCGGCTGGTGTTCGAGATCCAGACCCGCCTGAAGGAATGGACCGACGAGCAAGCCGAGTCTGGTAACGGGAAGAACGCGCCCGGCGCGCAATCCAAATGAGTTCCGAAGCCAAAGTAGTCGGGTATTGCCGCGCCTGCGGGAAGGCGCTCGACGAGGCGAGCGTGCGCTCGGCTCAAGGAACTATTTTTTGCGAGGAGCACGTACCCATGGAACCAACCGCTCAGACTGTGCCACCGGTGGAATCGGCATCGCCCTATACCAGTCCGACGCCGCCGCCGCCGCTCCCGAACCAGGACGTCTCGCCCGGCGTCGCCTTCGGACTCGGCTTCATTCCGGGCGTAGGCGCGATTTACAACGGCCAGTACGCCAAGGGCCTGGTGCACGTGATCATTTTCGGCCTGATCATCAGCATTCTCAGCAGCGGATCGGCCAGTGGACTGGAGCCGCTCCTGGGGCTGCTGATTCCCGGATTCATCTTCTACATGGCGTTTGAGGCCTTTCATACAGCGAAGAGGCGTCTCACCGGAGAACCGGTGGACGAGTTCTCCAGCTTGATCCCGATGCATGGCGGAACGGCGAAAGTTCCGGTGGCGCCCTTGATGCTGATCGCACTGGGAACCGTATTCCTGCTGAATAATCTGGAAATCCTGGAGCTGCGGCGGCTGCTCCGCTACTGGCCGGTGATTCTGATCGCACTGGGCGTGTACATGCTAATTATCCGCGTCAGTGCGACTTCCGCGCGGTCGAGGGGAGGCGAGCAATGAACCGCTCTTTGATTGGCGCGACTCGCGGGCCTGTGCTCCTGATCGTCCTCGGTGTTTTATTCGCGGTCGACAGTTTCGGGCCAGTGAGTTTTTCACGAACCTGGCCGGTGCTGCTGATCGTCTTCGGGCTATTCAAGCTGCTGGATCTTGCGGGGCATAAGAGCTCATGAGACGGTCATCCATCGTTGCGCCGCTGCTGTTGGTCGCCATCGGTGTGCTGTTCCTGGCGCGGAACCTGTATCCGGAGCTGCCGCTGATCGACTATCTGGCGAAGTATTGGCCCTTCCTGCTGATCGCCTGGGGCGCGCTGCGGCTGGTCGAGGTTCTGTTCTGGGCGGCGATGTCGCAGCCCCTTCCGGCGCACGGCGTGGCCGGCGGCGAGTGGATGCTGGTGATCTTCCTGTGCATCTTCGGCACCAGCGTAAACGCCGCGCGCGGGTTCTCCAACTGGTGGCCTCGCAGCGGGATCCCCATGGGCGGCATTGAGATGTTCGGCGAGAGTTTCGACTACCCGTTATCGGGCCAGAAGCCCAGTTCGAAAGCGCCGCGCGTCGTGATTGAAAGCTTTCGCGGGAACGCGCGTATCATTGGCGGCGATGCGAGCGAGGTAAAAGTGACCGGGCGCGAATCCATTCGCAGCCTCAACCGCGCCGGCGCGGACCGTGCCAACCAGGATTCCCCCTTCGAGATTTCAGGCGAGCCCGATAAGATCGTGATTCGCACGAACCAGGACCGCGTGTCCGGCAACCTGCGCATTTCCGCGGAGCTAGAGATCACGGTGCCCAAGGGCGCGACCATCGAGGCGCATGGCCGCGCCGGGGATTTCGACCTGACCGGCATTGGCGGCAACGTCGACATTACCTCGGACCGTGCCGGCGTCCGCCTCCAGGACATCGGAGGCGAGGTGCGGCTGGACCTCCGGCGCAGCGACATTGTGCGCGCGGCGAATGTGAAGGGCGGGCTGGATTTGAAGGGTTCGGGTTCCGACCTCGATTTATCGAACATCGAAGGGCCGGTGACCGTCTCCGGCGGCTACACCGGCGTGGTGCAATTCCAGAATCTGTCCAAGCCGCTCCGCTTCAATGGCCCACAGACGGATCTGCGCATCGAGAAGTTGCCTGGGTCGGTGCGCATGCCGCTGGGCGATTTCACCGCCTCCAATCTGATCGGGCCGGTTCATCTTTCCACGCGTTCGCGCGACGTACAGATCAGCGACTTCACGAACTCGATCGAGGTGTCCATAGATGCTCGCGGAGACATTGAACTGCGTCCCGGCAAGTTGCCGTTGGCGCGCATGGACGTCCACACCCGTTCGGGAGACATCGAGTTGGCGCTGCCGCCGGGGGCGAAGTTCGATCTCACGGCCACCACCGGGCGCGGCGACGTTACCAACGATTTTGGCGAAACGCTGAAAGTCGACAGCCGCGGACCTGGCGCCACACTGCGCGGTTCGGCCGGTGGCGGCGGCCCGTTGGTAACCGCTCAGACCGAACGCGGGCAAGTGACGCTGCGCAAAGCATCCGCCGATGACAAGCCACTGCTCCCGCATGGCGACTTCCCCACCCCGCCGGAGCCTCCGCGACCGCTGAAGAGGGTCGAGCAGTAATCTGCAAAACCGGGACTGGCTCGAATTTCGCCGCTTTTGCG
>JBGPHB010000656.1:0-3940 GCA_041484155.1 Bryobacteraceae bacterium | reverse complement strand
TTCTGCTCGCGATCCGCGGCCTCCTGGCAAACGATGCAGCATGCAGCCCACGGGACTGCCGCCAGGCGCTTCGGAGTGATGTCCTCTTCGCAGCCGGCACAGATTCCAAACGTACCCGCATCGATGCGGCGAAGTGCGGCTCGGACTTCGCCCAACCGGTCGGAGTTACGTTCCAGATTGCTGATGGCCCAATCGCGGTCGCTGGCGTGCTGGATTCGGTCCAACTCATCAGGACTCGTCTCGATCGCGAGTGCCTCGCGATTCCTGTTCCCGTTGCCGAGTTCAGCCCGTCTGTGCTCCAAGACCATTCGGAATGCGTTCAATTCGGTCTTTGTCATAAGTTAAACTCCTGCTTGACCTGCTCCTAGTTCGAGGAAGTGGCCTTTTGTGCTTTAACCTGCAGCTCGTTCACCACCTGCTGCACGTTTAGAACCGCGGACGCGACGTGTTCGGCCCGCGCGCGCTTCGATTGAGAGTTGACCTCGCCAGTCAGAGTGACGACGTGATTCTTGACAGCGTATTTTACGGTGTCGTGAAGGTCGTCTTTGATGAGAGCCGCATCCAAGTTGCTCTCGATACCCTGATCCAGGTCCGAGTTCACCTTTTTCGCTTCACTCTCTATGCCTGGCGGAATCACCGCGATCTGGTTCGAGACGACTTGCGCCCCCGCGAAGGACCTGGCGATGGATTCGGCTTGTGACTTGTCGCCGTCTGCCGCCACGTGTCCGCCCAGGGTGACGACGCCCTTGTCGCGATCCTGAGTTATCGAGACGTCTTTGAGGCCGGCTTGATCCAGCGATGTGCGAATGCTGTCAGAAACGTCGGCAGCCTTCGTGGATGTTGTTGAGCACCCGGCCAGAGTCCCGACGGCCACCACGGCCAGCAAGGATAACCACGGTTTGAATGTTTTCATATGTCTCCTTTGTTCAGACATCTCCGTTCAGAGCATGAGAAGGACCGAATGCCACCGGACGGAATATTCCAACGCCGCTAACGGCCAAATGCCCAAACGGGCTGGCACCGTGATCTGGGACGTCAAGGCTGTTAACGATATATGGTCATGTGACCGGGCATGGTCACAAAGATGAACCACTCCCGACGACCCAGGTCCATTCCGGAACGATATCTCCGATCCAGATAGAGAGTGGTCCGCCTCGTGCATTAGAAGAGAGTTGAGTAGCAAGACATGTCCACTCGTCATAACCACGAATCACATTACGAGAACCACCAACGAGCTGCCGAATTCCGAGACGGTGCCGCGCATGCCCATCGTGTTGCCGAGCAAGACGGGAAGCCGGATCACCTGACCGGACACGAGCATTCGCGGCAAGCCTTGGAACACTCCCAAGACGCTCATCAATATACTCAGGCGGCCACGATTGGACATGGCATTGCCGCCTTCGGACACGAAGAAATCGCAACCCTCGCTCATGAATTCTGGCAAGCGAGAGGTTGTCCAGACGGATCACCACAGGAAGACTGGTTCAATGCCGCAGAAGAATTGCGATCCCGCGCCTCCGCACATTGACGCCGCACTTGAGCACCACAAATGTCCAAAGTGCGGCGTTGAAATGGAGCCTATCGAGACCGGCATGGAAGGACCGCCGCTTCAGGACTTGCAGCTCTGTCCGGGCTGCTACCTGGTGATGTGGAGAGATCCAGACGGGCTTCACGTCCGGCAAGGGCTGCCGGTAAAAAAAGGCGTTGATCCTCGCCGCGAACCACGGTGGTCGGCCGGCGAACCGGAGGAATGCTGACGGTTTGAGGGGTTGCGGTCTAACCGCCTAGTCTTTCCCGTGTGCTTGCTGATTACCGTTTTTCTCGTGGTTCGAAACTGATGTCGTTCCAACGCCACTGCGAAACCGGACAGTCTCGCAGCGCACTACTTTGCCCGTCGTGACGAGCTGGAGGGGAACCCGTCCATCCAAAAGGGATGGCCGACCCAGGCCACCCCCGGCGAAGCGACGCCCTCGCCCAAGAGTTTGGCAGCGGACACGTAGGTCGAGCAGAAAGCGAACTGTGGAGCGGTATTCGATCAAAACCGGCTCAAGAAACGTTTCTACCGATGATGGTTTGGCTGGATCGAAAACCTTGCAATAGCGTGGGTCATGAGTCTTGCACCCTTTCACTCGAAGAGGGTGAGCCAGGTGGCGTTTTGAACTTCCCAAGGCCCAGGGCAGGCTGCCCAGTCGACTGGATCAGTAATAACTCCCTCGCCTTGCGGAGCAAATCATCCCCACGAAACGGTTTGGCTAGAAAACCACGCTTACGGGTTTGCAGATCCGCCTGCAATTCTTCATCCGGGGGAGAACCGGAAACGTACAATACGCTCAACTCGCGACAGAGACGCGAGCATTCCCGAGCGAGTTCCAGGCCGGACATGTCCGGCATATTGTAATCCGTTACAAGCAACTCAATTGGCCGCATCGATTGGCGACAGATGGATACTCCATCCGGGCCGTTGCTCGCTGCGAGTACTTCGTAGCCATCACTCTCCAGAAGCATGTACAGTGAGTTGCGAACTGAGTTCTCGTCATCAACCAGTAGTATTCTTGAGCGCACATCGCTCTGGCCTCGGGAATTCGTCATCGCTGTCCGCACCTCCTGGCGGAGCAAAAGACCCAGGCGGCTCATCCACTGCGCGCGAAAGAGTTACGGCAGCATCCGTGCTCCTGCTCGTGTTTTGTAACTTCGCTCGATGGGCCTCGACCGCTACGTTCACCGTAGTGGCTTCTTTCTCGACCTGCGTACGACAATAGCCGCCGCACGACTTTCTCCCGTTTTAGGCACGTCGCTGCTGCGGCTGGTGTCCGCTCTTGGTGTTCAGGTAGTTGAAAAGCCGGGCGGCGTACGTCCATGCGAAGCGATATGTTAAGCACGAAATGGGCCGAATTCTTGTCGGTTCACGTTCGGTTTGAAGCAGCTGTGTTTTGCATCACTTTGAAGAGTACCTCCTATGTCCGAGAGGCCGGCACGCTCGTTGACGATCTGAGGTCAGATGACCAAATACGGTCTAAGCCGGTGGAGGAATTGCTTCCTCAAGCCCGCTTCCATCAATGTCTTGGTACGGCTGATTGCCTGAGAGATTGGGTGCCGGATTGCTAGATTCACAACCGAGGAGATACGCAAATGAAACCGAGCACGAAGGATCAGATCAAAGGCGCCTTTCACGAAATGAGAGGCACAGCCAAAGAGAAGGCGGGACAGGTCACCAACAACCCTAACCTGGCGGCGGAAGGCCAAGACGAGAAGCTCGCAGGGAAGATTCAAAAGAAGGTCGGCCAGATTGAAAAGGTGTTCGAGAAGTAAACGCTCCGGCACTGCCCGCTACTGCCGCCGAAGGAGGCGCTGTGAACAAACCGCTGGGGATGATCCTGATTACGCTTGGTCTGGTCGGTCTTGCGTGGGGAGGCTTTACGTACACAACCCGGGAGAAGGTCGTTGACATCGGCCCGATTCACGCGACTCGCGACAAGACACATACTGTGCCGCTGCCTCCCATCGCAGGCGCAGTGGCGCTGATTGCCGGCGCCGTGCTCCTCGTAGGTGGCAAGAAGGCCGCGAGCTAACGTTCAGAAAGAAAGGAAGATTCACAATGTTATTACTATTGATCATTTTGCTGTTGGTTCTAGGTGGCGGCGGCGGATACTATGGCCATAGCCGCTGGGGCTACGGTGGGGGCGCGGGCATAGGGCTCGGTAGCATTTTCGCGGTCCTCCTAGTCGTCTACCTGCTGGGCGGGATTCGCTGAGGCGAAGATCGGTGAGCCGCCTATCCACATTCTTCAAGGACGCCGACACCGAGTTCGGCGTCTTCTATCCGAAGCACTATCTCCTGGCTATCTTTCCGAACCTCGCGGACGCCGACCGCGCGCGGCAGGAACTCAATCAGGCTGGCCGCGTGGATGAAGACGTCATCTCCGTGTCTGGTAAAGAGGTGG
>JBGPHB010000655.1:0-3948 GCA_041484155.1 Bryobacteraceae bacterium | reverse complement strand
CGCTACAACATCGATGACGTCTACATCGACAATCCCACCGATGCCCTGGGTTCGCACAACGTGGTCCCCCATGTCCCCACCAACGCAGTGCTCGCGTTCCAGCACATTTTTTCTCCCGCTTTGATCAACGAGGTCAAGGTGGGGGTGAACCGCGCCAATTACCACAACTATAGCTACGGCATCGCACCGGTCGGCATCAGCGTTTCCTCCGCGTCTTTCAACAGTCTGGCCAATACCTCGCTCGATACCGAAGTCGGGACGACCTTCTCTTATCTCGACAACCTGACCTGGGTGCGCGGCCGCCACACGCTCAAGTTCGGCGCCAACATCATGCGCGTCCGTTTGAACAATTCCGGCAATACTCTGACCACTGCGTCGCTCAGCTACGCGAGCGCGGACGATTTCATCAACAACCAGGCGTCCTCGGCCAGCTATCTGCAGGGTGAGGGCGTGGCCGGGAACCGCCGCACCTTCTACCAGGGCTACGCGCAGGATGAATTCAAGGCCACTCGCAACCTCACTTTCAACGTGGGACTCCGCTATGAATTCTATTCGGTATCCCACGAGATTTTGAACCGCTCCGCGGTCGTGGATATTCAAGGTTGCGGCGGCTTCTGTCCCAAGGGCACGCCGTACTACGACCCGAATAGGAAGGATTTCGGCCCGCGCGTTGGCGTCGCCTGGGCGCCATCCGTCTTTCATGGCAAGACCACCATTCGTAGCGGCTTCGGCATCTACTACGGCGGCAACCAGAACGACGACTTTAGCGATCCGGCCGAAAGCGCCGTGCCGCGCTACTCGCTGTCTTCGACGGACTTCCCGGCGCTGGCCTATCCGCTGGTCGCCTTCCTCGATCCCAAGAATCAGCTCTTCAGCCCGAAAGCTCTCGACCGCCATCGCAAGGATCTCTCTTACGAAAACTGGGATTTCGTCATCCAGCAACAGTTGGGCAAAGACTTCATCGGCCAGGTCTCCTACATCGGCGGTGAGGGCCATCACCTTTTCAGCAAGTACACCATCAACCTGATCGATCCGATCACGGGAAAGCGCCACCTGGCCGGCTTCGGCTCTTTCGGCTTCAAGACTAATGACGGCAACAACAACTTCAATACGCTGCAGGCTTCGTTGCAGCGGCGCTTCACGCGCGGCTTGCTGTTCCAGATGAATTACATGTGGTCGCACGGAATCGCCGACGCCTCCATCGGCTCGGGCGAGGCGGTCAGCTTCCAGAACCAGCGCTGCCGCGCCTGCGACCGCAGCAGCACCAGCATTGATGTTCGTCACGTCCTGACCATGAACGGCGTGTATCAGTTGCCTTTTGGCGCCGGCAAGCCTTTCTTGAGCGGATGGGAGCTGGCTGGCGTGGCGAGCGCCCGTACCGGACTCCCCGTCAACATCACTGTGTCGCGGTCAGCTTCAGCGCTGCTCGACGGCAACACCTCTGGCCAGCGGCCGAACCTGGTTCCCGGTGTGTCGATCTATGCCGACAACCAGAGCATTACCAACTGGTTCAACCCCGCCGCGTTCTCGGCCCCGGCCAATGGAACCTGGGGCAACCTCGGCCGCTATGTGGCCAACGGTCCTGGCGCTTTCGAGATCGACTCCTCGCTTCAGAAGCGCTTCCGCGTCACCGAGCGTCTCGCCCTCAGCTTCCGCGCTGCCGCTTTCAACCTGTTGAATCACCCCGAGTACAAGACCCCCGGCGCCAGCGTCGGTTCGGTCAGCGGAAACTCGATCAAGACCTCCGCCAGCTTCGGCAGGATTACCGGCATCCTGAACACCGGCGCCACTGGCACCGGCGCTCCCCGCCGCATCGAATTCAGTTTTCGAGCCGAGTTCTAAAACTGGGGACACTGCGGGCAAGCGTCCGTGAACTCTTCCGCTGTCACAACACCAGCAGTGTCCCCAGTTTTTCCACGCGTGCCCGCACTATAATTGTTGGAGTGTTGAAAAAAGCTCTCATTCTTGCAGTTTTCACGGCTTCCCTCACCCAAGCTCAGTCGCCCCAAGCTGCCTTGCTCGACAAATACTGCATCACCTGCCACAACCAGAAGTTACTCACCGGCGGGCTCTCCCTTCAAACCGCGAACCTGACCGGCGTGGCCACCGACGCCGAAACCTGGGAAAAAGTGATCCGCAAGCTCCGCGTAGGCGCGATGCCTCCGCAAGGCATGCCGCGCCCCGACAAGCCAGCCCTGGACGGACTGGCGTCGTTCATCGAAACCTCCATCGACCGTGCCGCTGCGGCGAAACCGAATCCCGGCCGCGCGACCATGCACCGTCTGAACCGTGCCGAGTACGCCAACGCAATCCGCGATCTGCTCGCCCTGGAGATCGACTCCACCGCGCTTCTTCCTCCGGACGACGAAAGCAGCGGCTTCGACAACATCGCCGATGTCTTAAAGGTGTCGCCGTCCCTCATGGAGCGCTATCTGTCCGCTTCCTGGAACATCAGCCGGCTGGCGATCGGGAATATGAGTGTCGCTCCGGCCACGGCGACCTATCGCGTGCGGCCCGACCTCTCCCAGGACCAGCACATCGACGGCCTGCCGCTGGGAACACGCGGTGGAATCCTGGTTCGCCACAACTTTCCAGTAGACGGTGAGTACGTCGTAAAGGTCAGGCTGTGGCGCAATACGTTCGACCTGCTGCGAGGCATGGAAGATCCGCACCAGATCGAGATTAACTTGGACGGAGCCAGACTGCGTGTGGTGACCGTTGGCGGCAAGGACGATTTCGTCGCGATGGCTGAGAATCCGGGGGCGTTCGGGGCTGCCCTCGACCAGCGCTTAACCGTTCGGATCCCGGTGAAGGCGGGTTCACGCTCGGTTTCCGCGGCAACCATCTTAAGAAGCCAGGCCCAGAAGGACGACCTGATCAAGCCGTTTCTTCGAACCACCATCGATGGCCTCGACATCACCGGGGACCCGTCGGTGGACCGGCTCAGTATCGAGGGTCCGTTCGGCCAAACGGGTCCGGGCGACACCGCCTCCCGCCGCCGGATTTTCGTGTGCACGAAGGACGAGTTGCCGTGCGCCCGAAGGATCCTCTCCACGCTGGCGCAGCGTGCTTACCGAAGGCCGGTAAAGGACACGGACCTGGAGGCTCTGCTCAGCTTCTACCAGCGCCGCCGCAACAACCATGGCAGCTTTGACGCTGGGATTGAGTCGGCCCTTCAACTTATCCTGGCGAGCCCGGAATTTCTATTCCGCTTCGAGCCCGATCCAAGCAACCTTCCCGCGGAAGCAGTGTATCGTGTCGACGACCTGGCGCTGGCTTCGCGTTTGTCCTTCTTTCTTTGGAGCAGCATCCCCGACGACCAACTCCTGAATCTCGCCAGCCAGGGGAAACTCAAGGATCCCGCGGTGCTGGAACAACAAGTGAAACGGATGCTGGCCGATCCCCGTGCGAATGCCCTGGTCGAAAACTTCGCCGAGCAATGGCTCTTCCTGCGCAACCTCAAGAGCACCGCCCCCAACCTGGAAACATTCCCCGATTTTGACGACAATCTGCGCCAGGCCATGAAGCAGGAGACCACGCTGCTGTTCCAGAACATCCTGCGCGAGGACCGCCCGGTGCTCGATCTTCTGACCGCCGACTACACGTTCGTGAACGAACGCCTAGCCCGCCACTACGGGATTCCGAACGTTTACGGCAGCCAGTTTCGCCGGATCAAGGTCACCGACGAATCCCGCCGCGGGCTTCTGGGGCAAGCCAGCGTCCTGACAGTGACCTCATATCCCGGCCGAACCTCGCCGGTCCAGCGCGGAAAATGGATCTTGACCAACATCCTCGGCACGCCCCCGCTCCCCCCGCCGCCAAATGTTCCCGAGTTAAAGGAAAACGGCGAAGACGGCAACCCCAAGTCGCTCCGCGAGCGCATGGAAGCGCACCGCGCAAATGCCGTCTGCGCCGGGTGTCACAAAGTAATGGACCCGATCGGCTTCT
>JBGPHB010000654.1:0-3950 GCA_041484155.1 Bryobacteraceae bacterium | reverse complement strand
CGTCGGAACTTTGGTTGATCATACCACGCGGTAGAATCAGCGATGTAAGGAATTCGTTCGGCCCGCTCCATTACTGTCGCGGTTCGGTATCGGCACTCTACCCAATAAGCGCCTTACCGAACCGCGACCGTCAGGGAGCGGGTTATAAGTAATCGCGACTATGACAGAAGAACCTTGCGGCCCGTCTACAATTCGGCCAGCGGGCAATACGGAAGATACACGACAAATGTGGACCCGCGGAACGGTTCGCTGAAGAACGCGATATCTCCGCCCCACTCGCGCACCAGCGCGTAGGCGCGTGCCAGCGCCGGCCCGGCGCTCCATTTCAAATCCTTGCCGGCGAGAAACGATTCGAACACGGACCTGCGGTGTTCCGGGTCGAAGCCCCGGCCGTCATCGCGAATCGACAGGCGCGCGTAGCACCCTGGAGCGAGGGTTGCGCCGGGTACCTGTTCGGTGATGTTGTCGATCTCGCAGCCGATGATTACCTTGGAGCGCTCCCGCGCGTCCTCGCGGGCGCTGGAAACCAGCGCCAGAATGACCTCTTCAAGCTGTTCCTCGTCGGCAAAGGCCAGGACGGGAACACTCGCGCCCAGTTCCACCGCCACACGATCACCCACGGCGCGTGCGATTTTCTCCTTGAGTCGAGCGATCGCTCGGGGCACGTTGATCACGCCTGGCGGATTCGCCTGCCGCTGCGCGAACCCGAGCAATCGGCCGGCGAGGCCGGACATCCGTTCCGCCGCGGCCACAATCTGCTCCACATCGGCGCGCAGTGGGTCCTGCGGAGACAGCCTGTTGAGAAGTTCCTCTCCGAAGCCTGCGACGATGGTCAACGGATTGTGCAGGTCGTGGGCCAGGCGGCTGGTCAGCTCGTGCAATGCGCCGTTTCGCTCGGCGCGGAGCAGTTGTTCTTCAAGCTGCCTGCGGGGGCCGATGGCGGTGATCACGCCGGTGAGGGTGGAACCGGAGACGCGAATGGTTTCGCGCAACCACACTACGCCCGTAGTGGAAACACCGCGAAACTCCGCGCTCGCATCGCCGCTCTGTGCGATGGCCGACTGATAGGACGCCATGGTCGCGGGGCGATCCTCTGGATGGATGCGCTCGGCAAAAAACCGCGGCGTATCGATCCAATGGGAAACGGGGTATCCGAGGAGTTGCTCGGCGGCGCCCCAAACCGAACGGAACGCGAGCGTGCCGGAGTCTGCCTGCCAAACGATGGCCGGAATCTCCGTGGCCGGGATGCCCGCCCCGTCTGGGGCCGCGACTGGTGGGGCGCCGTGCACCCGGTCGATGGTCGTGCGCTCGGGATCTTCAGTCGGCATACCGAAAGTCTGGCGAAACACGCTGTTGGCGGTGGCCGCCAAGCTGTCCCCTGAGAAGTGCCACCAACAGACATCTAGTTTCTGAGTTTGAGACCTGTGCGCGGCCGTCAACAAGGTACTTTCGAGCTAAGGGGTAATGGTACGAATGGCGCACGCAGTTCCCGGCCGCCGGCGCTTCGCCGGAGTGGAACTCGCGGTACCGAGGTACTCTGCAAGATTGACTCCGGTGTCTATTGCGACCATCACCCGGAGCTGGCAAGCTCACATTGACCACGGGTTTTCATACTATGCAATGCGGATACTGCCAGGCCCTGAACGCTGAATACGAAAGGCATTGCAACCAATGCGGACGCCGTCTGCACGCTTCGGCGGCGGAACCGCCGGCTGCGATCGATGGTGACCCACCGGTGGCGCTGCCCTCCAAACGAATGGTCGCGGCGGCTTTCGACGCCAGCATGGTGCTCATCGCGCTGGGGCTGTTTGTAGCGGTCTTCTTTTTCTCTGGCGGCGGCATTATGGCGACGCGGCAAAACGGGCAGCTCCTGGCCGCGGTGCTGGCCGTTCTGGGTCTCTTCTACCAGTTCTTGTGGGTGCTGGCGAATCGCGATACTCCAGGTATGCGCTTTGCCGGCCTGCGAGTCGTGGACTTCCACGGCCGGTCGCCCGATCGAGAACGGCGCGGCTTGCGGCAGGTAGCAAGTATGCTCAGCATACTCTCGGCCGGCATCGGTCTCCTGTGGGCGCTGGTCGACAAGAAGAGACTGGCCTTGCACGACCGCCTCTCGAAGACGTTTCCCACCGCGGGGTAGGGTAAGTTTACACTAACGGCTGTGGGCCACATCTACACAGGGTTATTGCTTTCCATGACGCTTGCAGCGGCCGATTGGACGCAATTTCGCGGGCCGAATGGCGCTGGCATCTCTGGGTCGAAGGGCCTTCCCGAACATTTTGACTTGCAGAAGAACGTGGTGTGGAAGACACCGCTGCCGCCGGGACATTCTTCGCCGGTTTTCTCGAACGATCGGATCTTCGTCACCGCGGTCGAGAATGAGAGGCTCTTCACCATCTGCATGGACCGTGTCAGCGGCAAAGTGCTGTGGCGTCGCGAAGCGCCTCGGGAGCGCAGAGAGTCCTTCCAACCCACCAACGGGCCGGCGTCTCCGTCTCCGGTCACGGACGGATCGAACGTCTACGTTTTCTTCGGCGATTTTGGGCTGCTCTCCTACGGGCCGGATGGCAACGAGCGCTGGCGTCTCCCGATGGGTCCCTTCAACAATGCAAATGGCCACGGCTCGTCGCCGATCCTCGCCGATGGAAAGCTGGTGCTCATTTGCGATCAGGACACGGGGTCGTACCTGCTGGCCCTGGATCCGGCGAGCGGTCACGTGCTTTGGAAGACCATGCGGCCCGAATACACCCGGGGTTACGCCACGCCCGCCGTCTACCGGCCCAAGACCGGACCGGCGGAGCTGATCGTTCCCGGTTCCTTCGAAGTGGCCTCCTACCTCCTCGAGACCGGCGAGAAGTTGTGGTGGGTGCGTGGCATGGCGTGGCAGCTCAAGTCCGTGCCGGTCATCGATCGCGATCGCATCTTCGTCAACGGTTGGGAAATCGGCGGCGACGAACAGCAACACGGTAAAATTCCCGATTTCGCCAAGATTCTCGCGGAGTACGACAAGGATCATGACGGAAAGCTATCCGCCGCCGAGATGCCCGCGGGCTTTCCATACGACAAGTTCATCGAAAGCGATCTGGACCACGACGGCCACATCGACCAGCGTGAATGGGAGTTCTACCAAACGCGGAACTCCGCGGAGAACAATGTGGTCGCCATTCGCGCCGGCGGCCGGGGCGACGTCACCAAGAGCCACGTGCTGTGGAGATACCGCAAGGCGCTGCCGAACACGGCTTCGCCGCTGCTCTACCAAGGAGTGCTGTATCTGCTCCGCGACGGAATCCTCACCAGCCTGAACCCGGAGAATGGCGAGGTGTACAAGCAGGCGCGTCTCACCGGCGCGTTGGGGTTCTACTGGGCTTCGCCGGTCGCCGCCGATGGAAGGATCTTTGTGGTGAGCGAAGAAGGGAAGATCGTGGTGCTGCGGGCGGACGCGAATTGGGAGATTCTCGCGATCAGCAATCTCGACGAAGACACTTTCGCCACTCCGGCGATTCTCGACGGCCGGATTTACGTGCGCACGCGCGAAGCGCTGTATTGTTTCGCGAAGAAAACCAAGTAGTCTCTTGCTGACCAGCCTGGCGGCATGTCCTACCGCTGTGCCCGATATGATGAAGGTGTATGAAAACCGCTAATCCCGTTTTCGGTTCCACCACCTTCCCCTCGGTGCGGACGGCAGGTCCAACCATGACTATCGAAGGGACGATTCATCGAACGGGTGTTCTCCTGCTGTGCGTGCTGGTGACGGCCCTGTGGACCTGGAATCAGTTCTTTACCACTCGCGATCCGGCGGTGATTGCGCCTTATATCTTGATCGGAGCCTTGGGGGGCTTTGTCATGGCGCTGGTGACGAGCTTCAAGAAGGAATGGTCTGCCGTTACCGCCCCGATCTACGCTCTTCTGGAGGGGTTATTCCTGGGCGCGGTTTCCGCAATCCTGGAACTGCG
>JBGPHB010000653.1:0-3953 GCA_041484155.1 Bryobacteraceae bacterium | reverse complement strand
TAGGGTCGACGTTGGTCTGGTAGTTTTGAGCCGGAAGCCCAAACTTGCTCTTGTCCAGGTTGTAGGCCGTGACGTTGCTACCGTCCAGCGGGTTGATGATACTGATCGGAGACCAGTCCGCGGCCGTGACCGCCTTATTCTGGACGAAAGTCGCGTCGTAGTTGACCCGGTGGAACCACTGGAAGCTTACCGTGGTGCCGTTCCTGACCTGGTGCTGCACCCCTGCGCTGTATTGCAGATTGTATTCGCGCTTGTAGTTGGGATCGAGCGCCGGGGTGTTCGCGGGCTTGCCAAAGTTAGGGTTGGGGCTGGGGCCGATTTCATTTTCCTGGGCAATGCCGTCACCGTTGGTAGCCACGGTGGCCCCCTTGAGGTCCTTATCCGTCCAGGTGCGGGTATCGGTCTGTAAGGCCATCGGATTGAACGCCGTCAGATAACCGGTGAATCGGGGCGCGTTGTACTTGCCAAACCCGAACTTCACAGCCGTCTTTCCGTTGCCAAACAAATCATACACGGCGCCAGCCCTGGGCGCCCACGTCTTCCAGCACCCCAGACCCTTGGTGGTGTCGCAATTGACTTCAGGAAACGAGCGTGCCCCGACGAAACGGCCCGCGGTGATGGCCGATGCGTCGATGGTGGACTTTTCATATTCCCACCGCAGGCCGCCCGTTAGCGCCAACCTTTTGAAGTGCCACGTGTCCGTTGCGTAGAGCGCCAGGTCCGCGTTCACATGCTGTCTGATCGCGAGCGGCGTGTTGTAGATGGTAACGGTGGTCGGAACGCCGTTACTGAAGTTCTCATAGAGGTCGCCGTTCATGGAGGAGACCTGGTCGTTCTTGCCCCAGGCGTCCTGTACGCCAACTTTGATATTGTGCGAGCCGTTTACGTAGGTGGCCGCCGCCGATACGTTTCTCCGGTCCGGCAGAAAATAGCTCTGCATCGGCGGGGCATTGTAGCGTATGCCCTTGACTGCGTCCTGTTTCGAGACGTGAGCGATATTGGCCGCGGGCGACAGCACAAACCCAGTGATCGGATCGATGGGACCACCGGCTTCCTCTTGACCCTTCTGATAGATCACACTGTAGTGGATGACGTCGGTCGAGAAGCCGGCGTCAAATAGCAGCCGGGGCGTTTGGATACGGGTCCACTTGCCCTGCGCGACGTAATACATCGTCGGGCCGCGCTGCGCTGCGGCTACATCCGGGTTGTCCGGCCTTAGGGCCAGCGGCTTCAGCTCGTGGCCCTTGTGCTTCTGGATCCGGTCATAGGTCCCGGAAAACTTGTCCTTGGAACTGATCTGCCAGGACAGGCGCAGCACTCCCTGCTTGATCCACTGCTCTTCGACTCCCGGGCTCCCATCGGGATAAACCACACCTGCCGCGGTATCGAAGGTACTCTGGTACCGGCCGGACGCCAGGAACCACAGCTTGTTTTTCACGATCGGTCCACCGGCGGTAACGTTAAAGTCTTCGATGTGTACGACGCTGTCGCTGGTGGTAACACCTCGGTCTTTCAGGCCCTGAGTGATATTGTTCGCCTGCCACCAGCCGCCGCTGCCGGTTCCGCTGAAGAACCCGTCGGCATGGAACGAATTGCCGCCGTCCTTGGGAATCTGGTTGACCAGCACGCCGCCGGCGGAGGTTTCCGCCGAAATTCCGCTGGTTTGATAGGTCGCCTGCTGGATGATGCCGTTATCCACGTAGTTCTGGATGGTGCCGTCGATATAGTTGGAATTGATGTTCATCCCGTCCAGCAAGACGGTCGTATTCACGGCGCCACTGCCGTGCGCGACGATATAGGTCTGCTCCATCTGCTGGGAGCCGCCGACGTCCGGGTTCCCTCCGGTGGCGGAATGCAACTGAACTCCAGGTGTGAGTCCGCCTAGCGCCTGCATGTTGCGCGGGGCCGGAATGGAGTCCTGAATCTCTCGCGTCAGGATCTGCTGGTGGGTCGCGTTCTCCACGTCCACAACCGATGGGTTTGCCTCCACGGTCACGGTATCCCCGACCGAGCCCAGAGTCATTTCGATGTTGACCGGAAGGGAGACGTTGGCTGGGAGTTCGATCCCATCCTGCCGGAAGGTCTTGAACCCCGTCATCGTGACCGTTACGGAATACGTTCCCGGTCTCAGGTCGATGATGGAATAACGACCGGCTCCATCAGTGGTGACGCTGCGCGACTGCTCGATCAGCGCCGGACTGGAAGCCTGAACGGACACGCCGGGCATGATGGCGCCGCTCGAGTCTTTGACCAAACCCTCCAGCGAGCTCTGGGCCGAGGCCACCGATGGCAACAGCGCCGTGAGCAGGAACCCGACTAGGACATAAGTAGCGAATCTGGCTTTCATCATCCCCGTATCCCCCTTTTTGACGAGACTTTGCCGAAGGTACCCAAACCCCTTCCCAAACCTGTCGCCCGGTAGGTATTTTATAGCGGGGCGACTTCTCTGTCAAGACTTTTCTGCTAGTTTCTTGGGGGCCATTTGAGTTGCTTTTCTCGTCTGGTACTCCCGTCGCGGCGCTACCGGGGAATACAATGAACTCATGGGAAAGGATGCTGCGGAGCTACTCAGAGGTGCACTTTCTCTGCCGGTGGAAGCTCGCGCCGCTTTGATCGATTCTCTACTTGAAAGCCTGGACGCCGAGGTCGACGACAACGCCGAAGGGCTGTGGCGGGAGGAAATTTTCCGCCGTCTTCAGGAGATCGACCGTGGAGCCGTCAAGCTGATTCCGTGGGATGACGTGCAGCGGCATCTCTGGGCCAGACACGTGGAACAGTAGCCAGACGAGCGCACCGTATCCCAACACGGTGACGTTTCCCAAAGCCAGGCCTTGACCGAGAATCGTGATCACCACCGCTACATACATTGGATTCCGGACATAACGATACAGCCCGGTGAACACCAAATGATGGGTTGGGAACCGAACCCAGGGGCAATAACCAGGAAGACCACTGATCCGAGGATCGCCGATACCTTCCTGCTAATTCTTTTGGTCTGGCCTGTAGGCGTCAAATCGGATCTGTTTCAGCGCTTCAGTCTGGTGCTCAAGCTCGGTCTTGCCGGTCGGGAACCGGTTCACGTTGAGGATGTGGGCCAGGATGTCGGCGTCCTGTTCGCGCGTGAGGCGTCCGGGACGGTCGGCCGGCATGGTGACGCGAATTCTTTCGAACAAGTCCCCGACCGTCAAACCGTTCCAGTTCGAAAAAAACTCACCACCGGCGAGGGGAGGCGCGGATTCGCCGCCGGTCAGCGCGGTGCCGTGGCAGGAGGCACACGCGTCACTGTAGAGCGCGGCGCCGCGCTGGGCCTGCTCTTGCGTGTAGACTCCGTCCCATAACGAACGAGGCGCTTGGGCGTACAGGGTTCCGAACAGGGCGATGAAAAAACATATTTCACGCAAAGACGCAAAGGTCGCAAAGAAGAATCGGGGTTTGTTTTCTGTGCGAACTTTGCGTCTTTGCGTGAAATTTTCTTGCACGTCAGTCCGCCGTCGGCAGGCGGTAGGCGATGTACTCGCCGGAGTAGGCGCCGCCGCTGACCGCGACCACGATGTATTGCTTGCCGTCCACCATGTATGTCATGGGCGAGCCGCTCTGGGGAGCGGGCATTAGCGCGGCCCCAACCTCTTTGCCGGTGGCCTTGTCGTAGGCGCGCAGCATCGCACCACGCGCATGGGTCACGGAGGTGATCTGGGTGTCGCCCAAGATCACCAAGGTCTTGGTCACTACCAATCCAACGCTTCCGGGCTGGCCGGTGTTGGGGAGGTTCATCCCTTTCAGCACCGGATGGTTGCGGATTCCGTCCGGTGTTTCGCCGTAGGGTACTTGCCACTGCAGTTCGCCCTTGTCCAGATTGACGGCCGAGATCACCGCGTAGGGCGGCTTGATAATCGACAGGCCCTGGACGTTAAGAGCGCCGATGGGCGCCGGGGCCGGAGTTGCGGGCGCGGCCG
>JBGPHB010000652.1:0-3962 GCA_041484155.1 Bryobacteraceae bacterium | reverse complement strand
GGCGGTTTCGCCTGCCGGGCCGCCCGGAAGCCAATTTTTCACACCTTCTGACGCTTGGGGTTATGTGGCAGGCGATTCGCCTGCCAAGGGCCTCCGGCTTATCGTCTTCCGAGTTTCCACGCGCTCGGGAATGAAGGGCTCGAGGGCAAAGGGGTTCAGTTTCCACGAGTACATTTCCTCGCATTCGGCGTACTTCTCATAATCGCTGCGCATGGAATCGGGATCGAATTTGACTTGGCGCAGTTTCAGACTGCGAATGAAAGCGTCGTTCAGCAGCACTCGCTTGTCGCCGAGCATCACGGCATACACATGGGCGTAGATGTAGCGTGCAAACTCCCGCAATCGGTCCACGTGTTTTCCAATCTCGTCTTCCGCTTCTTCCACGGTGAGACCAATCTCATAAAACAGGGTTTCGGATTCCCTGAGCGGCAGCAGACTGTAATACTCAATGTGGAGAGGCTCGGGGAGAGGTTTAATCCCGTTGTTGTACTTCCACATATAGAAGTCGCTCAGAAACTGCTGGACGCATTTATTGATGGGCCCGAAGATGCCGAACCGCCGCAGGAACGTTACCATGAACCGCCGGTTCGTGAACAACTGATTGACGAATGGCATTACGTAAAAGCCGAAGTAAACGGCAAGTTCCCACGTATACTTCAACGTGAAGGCCTCCTGATCGCCAAGCGCGTTATAGCTGAGCTCGTAGGTGGGAACATAAGCCTCGTACATCGCCCGCTCGATCTGTTCCGCCAGCGCGACTTTTTCTTCGAGCTCGGCCTTGCTCTCTGTCTGGATGGCGTCAACGATCAGGGTGTTGTAGATGGCGATCAGATCGCTGCCCGGGCTGTAGAGCGGATCGGTGAATCGTCCCGCCTCGCCGGCCAGCGCCCAGCGGTTCGCACCGATCGTTTGCCGGCAGTCGTGCGCATAGGAGATATACCGGCCCTCATCCACAATCTTTCGATTCGGGAGGTCGCGCGCGAACATCGGCCAGTCCTTACAGACCCACTCGATCATCTTCTTCGCCGTGGAAACCTCCTCCGGATTGACAGAGGCGTGCTCGAAGACAAGTCCCAGGCTTGTGATCCCATGGAGCGGGATGACCCAGAACCAGCGGCCCTTACCGCAGAAATGACTGGTGGCGTTAACGTAAGGAAAGTTTCCGGTCTTCTGCCTCGCGCGGTCCAGCAGAACTTCCGTCCAGGTGTGGTCCGTAAATTTCTCGTAGTTCACCAGACCTTCCACCCAGCACCACGTGGCCCCGTGTTTGATGGGGCTCTCCTTCTCAAGCCCGAGCTTCTTCTTGAGAACCGAGCTGCGGCCGGAACTGTCGACCACCCACCTGCAGGAAGTCGCGCCCTTGTTGAACGTGATGCGGTGCGGCTCTTCCGACTCCGAAAGATCCACGGCGATATTCCTAACGCCGCCTGCAAACTGAAACCTCGCATCCTGTTTGTTTCGCTGCATCAGATGCCGCTCGATATGGTTCCGGTCGAGCTGGAAAGTCGCGATATTGGAAATGGTTCGAATCGAGGACGACGACACGTCTTTCCAGAAATCGTCGCCTGTTCCCGTCTGCCAGTAGAAGCGAAGATTGTATTTGAGGTACTGGTTGATCAGAAGATACTCTTCGAGGTCGAGGATCTTGGAAAAATAGTAGCCCGAGAGCTGCACCAGCGACTCGCCGACCTTCTGCGTGGGCCGGGGCGGATCGTCCCATTTATCCAGCAAAAGGACGCTCTTGCCGGTGTACTTCAGCAACTGCGCCGCCAGCGAGAGCCCGGCGAGCCCGGCCCCGATAATCACCACGTCATAATGGCTCTTCAAGTCGTCGGTCAAGTCATCCCCCCGATCAAAAACCAGTGTCGCAGACGACGTCCCGGTTTTTCAAGTGCTCACAGAATACCAAGGCGCAAACTGAAGACCGGCGGGAAATCTCGTCAGCGCGGAGACCGGCTTCACCCGCACCCCTTCCCCGCGCTCACGCTTGGGGTTATCCGCAGTTAGTTAGAAATGTGGGAGCTCAAGCGGGATGCGAAATTCCCCAACCCGGCGTATGAATTGCTATGCTGGAGGGTTGAACGCGCGCGATGGATTTCGGAGCGGCATCGAAGTGATGCAGCAATCGGCACGGCTCATGGCGTTCATGCCCGGTAGCGGCCTGTTCTGCGATTGGCGGGAACTCGACCACAAGTTCGAAGCCTTTCGGCTCTTCCAGTATGCCGACCGTGAGCTTGGGTTGCCGGTCGACCGCCTCCCCATAGATGAAGTCGTAAGGCGCGCCCTGACTCTCGATGCGTTTCGGGCGATCTGGATCCTCGAAGGCATCGGGCACATCAAAGGCACGGCATCGAGCCTTTCGGTGGAAGGGCTTCTGACGGAAGGCGCCGGCGCCTCCCTGCCGGAGCGCGCGATGATTCCGCTGCACGCAGGCATGGGAACGGCGTTCGGGGAAAAGCTGCTCGACGGCGTCGGTTCTAACCCGTCGATGGGGGAAATCCGACACACAGTCGAGCGCTTTATCGACACTTGCCGCGCGAATTGCAGGCCGGGCTGGGAGGACGCCTGCATCGAGTCGCTGGGCCTGGTGGTGCGCTGCCTCTATCCGCACCTTCTTGCTTCGGCCAGTGCGGCGATGGAAGAGTTGAGCCCCGCCTTGCGCAGGCTGTTCTGGCACGGCGTGGGCCGCTCGCTCTACTTCGTACCGACGAACTTCATGCCAATTCCGGGCGCGCACGAGCGTATGGCCAAGGGCGCGGCGGCCGAAGCGAGCAGTACTGACGACCGCCGGCAAGTACTCGCCGGACTGATCTGGGCGGTCACGCTGGTTAACCTTCCACAACCCGCGGTCATTCGATCGCTCCTGTCGATCTGTTCCGCTTTGAGTATCCAGGCCGAGTTCACCAACGGTTTGATCTCGGCCGTGATGGCATGGCGCCATATGGCCCCCGGCGATCGGCGCCACATTGCAAACTACACGCGGGCTCTGCCGGCTCAGAATCGGGAAGCGGTCTTATGGAAGTCCTGGATCGAGACGCCGGCTCGCGAGGCGCTGGAGAATATCTTGCCCGGGCTGGTACGCCAAAATAATGTTCCCGCGCTTTATACGTACCGGACACCGGATGAATTGCGTGAACTGAGCGATGTAACCAGCGAGGCACTGATATGATCGAAAATAACTCGAACGCCTCTCCGTCGGCCTTCACGTCGGCGGCGCGAGCCATTGACGGCGCCATTTCCCGTGTGGTGCAAGGCGTGAACTTCGTTTCGTGGAATCCCGGCGCCGAAGTCGAGCGTTTTCGAGTGGTCCGCGAGAACACGCTTGCCATCCTCAGGCAGGTGAGCGCCGAGCAGTCGTTGTGGTCTCCGCGAAAGGGTGTATGGTCGATTGCACAAATTGCGGACCATTTACTGCTCTCGGAAGAGATGTACAGAGAGCAGTTCCGGCGTCTGATTCAGATGGCCAAAGAGGGGAGAGGCACGACGATCGAGATCAGCCTGAAGGAGGTTAACGTCGCCTTTGCGGCCATTCCGCGCGAGGTCATCCCGATGCTGGAGTTTCCGATAAAAATGTTCAATCTCTTCGTGCCGCACGTGCTCCGTGAGACGATGGTGCGCTACCCATTAGTGGCCGCGCTCAACCCCCGCAGCTCCGAGCCTCGCGGGGGACTGGCGATTGAAAAGCTCAGGAAAGATCTGGCGGCGGCGCTGGTCGAAACCGAAAGCTTTTTCCGGACGCCGATGCCACCCAACATCAATGAGCTCACGATCAACCATCCGGTCATGGGAAACAACACCATCCCCCAGATGTTCAGAATCGTGATTGCCCACGAACAAAGGCATCAGGAACAGATGTCGGGGGTTCGGGCACATGCAAACTTTCCGAAAGTCCCGCGAGAACCTATGACTGCGGCCCAGATGGCGGAAACTTTTGGCAGGAGTTGGGGTTAGCCTCACGGTTG